>JABJQE010000321.1 GCA_018663565.1 Phycisphaerae bacterium | reverse complement strand
CGTCATCCTTGCCTTCGCACTCAAGTGACTTGAGGGCTGAGCCACGAATGACTGGAATGTCATCACCTGGGAAGTCGTAGGCTGAAAGAAGCTCACGAATTTCCATTTCGACGAGCTCAAGAAGCTCTTCGTCGTCGACCATATCGCACTTGTTCATGAACACAACGATCTTCGGAACGCCGACCTGTCGAGCGAGCAAGATGTGCTCACGCGTCTGGGGCATTGGGCCGTCGGTCGCTGCAACCACGAGAATAGCGCCGTCCATCTGGGCGGCACCCGTGATCATGTTCTTGACATAGTCAGCATGGCCAGGGCAATCAACATGAGCATAGTGTCGGTTGTCCGACTCATACTCTTGATGACTGGTGGCGATCGTGATGCCACGAGCCTTCTCTTCGGGCGCGTTGTCAATTTCGTCAAAGGCGCGGGCATCGCCCAAGCCCTTCGCTGCCTGCCGGGTTGTAATCGCCGCGGTCAGCGTAGTTTTGCCGTGATCGATATGACCGATCGTGCCGACGTTTACGTGCGGCTTGTTGCGAACAAATGTGTCCTTCGCCATCTGTGCGATACTCCTGCTCGGGGCGGTGCGGTGCGTTCCGGGCATCTTGCCCTGTATGGATCGCCTCGCCTCGCAGCCTTCTGCCTGTCGGCCTTCTGCTCTTTGAGCGGAAGACCCTGGTCCACATCGGACCGAACTTCGTTCAACGCCTCGCCGAAGCGAGACTTCACTACGGACCGTCCGTAGTAATTTCAAAATGTTCCAAGCCACCGACGAGACTTGAACTCGTGACCTCACCCTTACCAAGGGTGTGCTCTACCACTGAGCTACGGTGGCGGGGATCGTCCTGACCCACCTCAAATTGGATCTCGCCGACACGACTGCGCCGACGAAAAACCGTCCCAGACAGGGACGGAAGCGAGGATTGTACCCGCATCCGCTCCGGTGGCAAGTCCCCTCGGTGCTCACTTTTGAAGGCTCGCCCATTCTTTTTCGAGCAGGGCCCCGAAATCGCTCAGGGAAGTCGTCGGTCGAGGTTCATGACACGGACGCCTCGGCCAGCGGTAGTGGCTCCGCCCACGAGTTGCTCGTAGGTCCGCCATGTGTTCTGGGTGCCAATATGGCCATCGAGGAAGAGCATGAGCGTCATATCACCATCTGAGTACCGAAAATCGACTTCTTGGGTGTCAGAATACACCTCGTCACCTGCTCCCTTCGCGTGGGTTCCCCCGCCACCACCTCCCGGCAGGGTATTTGTGAAGGCATCACGTGTTTTCTGCTCATACACGACATCGTCTTCCAATGGTCCACCGCCGATCACCTCTCCCCGGAAGGAATCGACCAAATACAAGGCCTGATTGGGGAATCGAATCTGAGCATGCGTCACGAATCGGTCTGAATTTGGGTCGCTCTGCACACCTGTGATATCCCGGCGGGATCTGGCATCGAAGAAATTGTTTGCTGCGAAGAACCCGGGCAGGTCCTTCTCCCAGGCCCCTGCTCCGATTGGCGTCGGAAGACCAATCATTCGGCTTTCGGGGTCGGCAGATAGGGCCGCTTGGCCGCGGGTGCCCCAGTCAGGAATCAGTTGATTGCCAGCGGAGTCAAATTTGGGGTAGTTATAGGTGTTCGGGGCGGCGGATCGCAGTGGATTGGCGTACGTGTTCTTGCCGTCGCGGTACATCCACCAGCCGGGAGAGGCGGCACTCGTTGGCCCGTATCCACCGAAAACATCATCGGTGCCCACATTGAGCAGCGAAAACAACTCGAAGTTCACGCTGCTGCCAAGATTGGCGTCAACCCACAGAATGTCAGCCCATGAGCCCTGGGCAATACCGTCCGCCCGGAGATCACCGGTCTCGCGGAAAGGATTGGCTGAAGGGAGCCATTCGTCATTGGTTGCAGTCGCCCGGTAGAACCGTGATCCACCAACCTTATGGGCGTCAGCGCCGTTCTCATCGAGGTAATCAAACCGAGACGGCACCACCGTGTCGCGGTGACTACCGGCATATTGGTCCATCCACTGGGCAATCTGTCGAAGATGATTACGAGACTTCAGGAGCTTCTCTGAACTCCGCCCGCCAAGCATGGCCATCGTGAAGATGCCCATCAAGATGCCAATGATGGCCACAACCACCATCAACTCAACCATCGTGAAGCCGCGTTTGTCGGGTCGAGCAATCTGCACGTGAGTATCTCCGGGGCCTCTCGTGGCCCATCAATCAGGATACGGCCGATTCCACCACGCGGATGCAAGATGAGGGGGCCACAATATGAAAGAACCGAGCCAAGCTCATCAGCCGAGATTCATCGTCATCAAGAACTCGGCATTGGATTTTGTCTTCGAGAGTCGATTCCGCAAGAGTTCCATGGCCTCAATCACACTCATATCCGACACGACCTTTCGGAGGCTGCCGACAAGATCGAGTTCCTGAGCATCAAGAAGAAGTTCTTCGCGGCGAGTACCCGAGGCTGGAATATCAATAGCCGGCCAGATTCGTTTCTCGACAAGTTTGCGGGTCAGATGCAGTTCGCTATTGCCCGTGCCCTTGAACTCTTCAAAGATCACCTCATCAGCCTTCGATCCGGTGTCCACAAGCGCTGTCGCAATGATGCTCAGTGAGCCACCATCTTCGATGTTTCGAGCGGAACCAAAGAACTTCTTGGGCTTGATAAGCGCGGCGTTATCAACACCGCCCGTGCCGATCTTGCCCGAACCACTTGTTGCGTTGTTGTACCCACGAGCGAGACGCGTAATGGAATCGAGCAGCACGACAACCTTGCCGCCCGCCTCGACGATTCGCCGCGCCTTCTCCATGACAATCTCAGCAACTTGAATATGCCGCGTTGCGTGCTCATCAAACGTACTAGCTACCACTTCGACGGTATCAATAGTATTGCGTTTGAAGTCTGTCACTTCTTCCGGACGCTCGTCAACAAGCAACACGATGACATGCGCGTCAGGGTGGTTGATCGCAATCGCCTTGGTGATCTTCTGGAGCAACACAGTCTTACCTGTTCGTGGCGGTGCGACGATGAGTGCACGTTGTCCGAAACCAAGCGGCGCCACGAGGTCAATGACCCGGGTTTCAATAATATCTGGTTCAGTCTCAAGTGTAATGCGGTCTTCTGGATGCAGCGGCGTCAAGTTCTCGAAGGTGGGGAGATGCGCTGCTTCTGCAGGGTCTGTTCCGTTCACCGACTCGACGCGAAGCATCGCGAAGTATTTCTCGGTTTCCTTTGGGGGGCGAATCAACCCGCTCACGACTTGGCCGCGACGGAGGCCAAATAGCTTGACCTGCGCTGGGCTGACATAAATATCGTCGGGCGAAGGCGAGTAGGAATACTCAGGGCTTCGCAGGAATCCGTAGCCTTCGGGCGAGATTTCAAGTGTTCCCTCGCCGATCATCAAGCCTTGCTTGTCGGCGCGGGAGCACAGTATCTCAAATACCAATTGTTGCTTAGACAGTGTTGCTGCGTGCTCAATGCCATCGTCTTCAGCAACTTTGACGAGCTTTGGGCCCGAAAGTTTCTGAAGCACCGCAAAGTCAAGTCCATCCTTCTTGGCCTTCTCGTATTTCGCTCGGGTCTTCTTATCGAGCGATGACTCGAGCGCTTGTGACTCTTCGGCAATCTGCTCGTCGGTGGGGACTGATCCAGGTTCCAGTGTTACCACTGGAATGGCAGCGTTGCCACCTGGCTTGCCCTTGCTGTTTCGACGACGACGCTTCTTATTGCCACCGCCCTGCTTGTTTCGCGAACGTTGCTTATTGCCTTGGTGGCCGCCTTGGTGCCCACCTGGGTTGTGGCTCGATCGCTCGCCGCCGCCTGAACCGCCGCTGTCTTCGGAACTACCGCTGACACTGGAGTCGCTGCTCTTCTTCTCGGGACGAGAACGGTCCGGTGCTTTGGATGGTGTAGATGCTGTGGACATAATGGGAGGCCTCACGTGTGACGGGTATCACTGGTAAACAAACAAGTGCCGAAAGGGGGAGAGCGTGATCTCGACAGAAGCTCGCCGCTGTTGGCGTTTCGATCAAATATCTTGCTCGGGTCAGTCTTGTCGCGGATGGAGATGATTCAGGAGGTCGATCACCTGCTGGTGAATTGACTCTGAGTTCCCCGCGTTGACAAGTACATAATGAGATCTTGAACGCTTCTCGTCAAGTCCCATCTGGAATGCTTCTCGCTTTGATGCCTCAGCGGCGTCCCAGCCACTCCGTTCCATCAATCGCTCATGCCGTAGGTGCTCAGGCGTGTCGACAAAGACGATGATGTCACACTGATCATCGAGTTTGGCCTCAAACAGCAGTGGAGCGTCAAGAACAATGGCTCTGACGCCTAGCTCGACCATCTCAATTCGCTGCTGGCACACGGCACCAACTCGTGGGTGAATCACACTTTCGAGCCGTTTGAGTTCCTCGGCATTCGAAAACACGTGCCTCGCCAGTGTGCCTCGATCGATGTGCCCAGACGCACTCATTACATCGTCGCCATACCAAGACCGCACAATCTCTCGTACCTCGAACTCTTTCAGTACATCGTGGGCAATGCTGTCCGCATCAAGTACAACACACCCGAGTCGCTGCATACTCGCAGCCACCGTGCTCTTGCCGGATCCAATTCCCCCGGCCAATCCAATGACTGCTGGCTTGCTCACTGGACAATACGTTCCCAGGTTGTTTCGCCACCGGCATCTTTGATCGCAATACCCATCGCCAACAGCTCATCACGAATCTCGTCGGCGCGGCCCCAATCTTTGGTGTCTCTTGCGGCACGGCGCGCTGAGATCAAGGAATCAATCTCACGGGATTGCTCATCATCAGCAGCATTGCCCCGCACCTCCAAGTCCAGAACACCAAGAACGCCGTTCATGCGATGAAGCGCGTCGAGTTCTGATTGATACGTCAGTGATCCTGTGCCTGGGGTTGGAGGCGTGTCAATCGACATGGAACCAATAGCAATATTGAGCGCGCCAATAGCGCCTGCCATATTCAGGTCATCACATAATGCAGCGGCAAAGGAGTCAACTGCAGCGGCCAATGGACCTGGCCCATCGGAGGCGATTGGCACGTTCGCGTGTGTGGTGAGGTATGACTCCACACGTGCCCAACGATCGATCTGCCGCTGCGCGTCGCGAAGACCTTGCATTGTGAAGTTGGCGTTCATTCGATAGTGCGTTCGAGTAAGTTCAAGCCGAATCGCTGCGGGGGATGCGCCTTTCTCGAGAAGATCACGAATCGTAAAGAATGTTCCGCTGGATTTGCTCATCTTGGCGCCATCGACCATGAGATGTCGTGTGTGGAACCAATACTTTGCAAACGCGCCGCAACCCGTTGTTCCACGAGACTGCGCAATCTCACATTCGTGATGAGGAAAGATGTTGTCCTCTCCCCCACTATGTAGATCTATTTCGTCGCCAAGTAGTGCGCGGGCCATCACGGAACATTCAAGATGCCAACCAGGGTAGCCCTCGCCCCATGGACTTGGCCAACGCATCAAATGCGCCTCATCTGGCTTCCACAACATGAAGTCCGCCGGGCTGCGTTTGACAGCCTGTGTCTCCATATCAACCCGGCCTCCTTCGCCACTACGTAACGCGGAGATTGTGTTACCGGAGAGTTCGCCGTAGTCGGGCCACGACGACACATCGAAGTACACCACGCCATCGGATGCGTGGTACGCGTGCCCGCGATCGATCAAAGACTCCACCATCTCGATCATGTGTTGGACATAGGCAGAGGGCCGCGGCAAATACTCTGGGTGTTGCTCGCACTCCACCGCCACTTTCAATCCAAGCAACTTGGCATCAGCAAGAAATGCGTTTGCGTAATAATCTGCGATGGAACGGGGGTCAGAAGGATCGATCTCAACACCAGCGGGCAGATCACCAGATTTCTTCGCGTCGCTCAGCCGCCGCGCTGCAACTTGCATCTTGTCTTCCCCGCCACCATCTGCAACGCCATCCTCAGTCATATGACCAACGT
>JABJQE010000320.1 GCA_018663565.1 Phycisphaerae bacterium | reverse complement strand
GTCGCTATAAAGCGGTTGCGCGCCATCATCTTGAGACTGGATAAATTGAGTGAGCGTCCATGTGTCACAAGCGTCAGATTGTCGCCCGCCAAGAAAGTCGGTGTTGAGTCCGAAGGACGGATGCAGCGTAGTCAGATAGACCGCCGTCGCGGGGTCGCTCGTGTTCTGCAGGTTGCGTTCCCAGAACCCACGTTGGTCATTGACCCACAACGAAGCGACGGGGTCATCGAGGTAGGGAATGATTTGCCAGATCCAGCGACGTCGCGCGATTTCGGGAATTGAGGTGCCATTGAAGATCACAGGAGATTCACTGGCAGAAAGCGGGGTGGCCAGATCAAGTTGTCCAGGAAGCAGCCGCCCATTGTGGTCCATGCTCCACTGTCGCCAGCTTCCAACCAGCCCACGCGCGGCGGCGCGTTCATGGGTTATGGCGGTCGCATGGGACAGGGATCGGGTTGCGGGCAGGATGATGCTGGCGAGGATGCCAAGGATGGCGACCACCACGAGCAATTCGATCAGGGTGAATCCACGTTTCTGCATTGGTGAAGATCTCCGTGAAAGGACTCTTTCAACTAGATATAGTTGATAAGCATATCCGGAATGAGATTGCTATTGCAAGTCAGTCTCAGTAATATTCGCGGCTTCAGTTGCCCAATGATGGAGGCCCTCACTGCTCACACTCGTTGCCATGACGATGCTCGCCGGAAGCCCAGTCGATATTGAACGTACGAGCCCCGACTTTGATCGGTGGAACTACGGGTTCAATACCGACCCAGGTGCTCGCGGGGTGGGATCAACTTTCAGCGCGTACGGCAGTGGATACCCGTTCGATGATCGAGACGGCGAAGTGTTGCTTGGGTTCATCACCGGCACCGAGATTGAGGTTGGGTATCCGGCGCATGCGTACAGCGTTCTGTATTGCACAGTTGAATTGTCCATTTCATCGGCCGACATCCCCTACGACCCATCGACAGACCTTTGGGGCACTTATGTGCCCGGTGGTCCCTCGGATGGGGATGTGGGTCGGCCAACGCAGCTGTCAGGAGTGGACTTTCGGAATGGGTGGACCGCTTGGTCCTTCGGGGAAGATGGATCATTTGGTGACGCGATGGCATCGGGTGTTCGCAACTGCTTTCCTGTTGACTTTGACCAGTTCGGTGAGCTGCGAGATATTTCTAATAATCTGACGGACGAGTTTGAGCCGAACTACTGGAGTGTTGGTGTCGCTGAAGGTGTGCAGCCCGGCGACCTCATCCCCGCATATACAACGCTGAGATTTGAAGTCGATGTGGATCATCCCGACGTGCAGTGTTATCTCCGCAATGGATTCTCAGAGGGTCTGATTGAATTCATGGTGACGTCGCTTCATCCGGCCTCTGAACCGGGATCCGGCGGAGACAATAACTACCCCGACTGGGTCATGAAAGAGAACGTACTTGTGGATCTTGGCGTGGCCGCCGCTGCGTCGGTGCAGATGAGCGTTGAATTGAATTTGCCCAGTGGCGTGTCTGGTGACGTGACGAGTGATGGTCAGGTTGATGTTGAAGATCTACTAGCCACATTGGAAGCGTTCGGACGCTGCCCCTGCTGTCCGGCGGACGGGAATGGATCTGGCATAGTTGACGTTGATGACCTGCTGACCGTTATTGGTGGTTGGGGTTCTTGAAGACATATTGAGAAGAGTCCATCACGGCTCAGGAAGAGAGAACATGATGCGTATCGTTCGTATTGCTGTATTAGCCGCCCTCATCGGGGCAAGCCCAGCTGCTGCCGACTTTGTTGTCGAAGATGCCGCTTCGTGGAGAGGCGATGCCAACTGCAGTTGGTATCACTGGGAGAGTTTCTCGTCTGCTTCGGCGGCGACTGGCCCGAACTTCCCAACAAACGAGCCATTCCCAAGCGGTGAATCGATGTTGTTCAACTTTAGTGATGGGGCTGTCGTCAGTGGTGAGGGCAATATCTATGGATTTGGCGGTCCGCTCAATATCCACACCTACATGTACACCTCATCAGATGTGCAGCAGGTCGTGGCCAACATCTCCATGCACGGGACAGAACTGCTCTACGACCAAGTCATGCTCGTCTGGACAGACGGAGTTGAGGGCGGCGAAGATGGATTCTTGATGGCCGATGTGGCGATCAATTACTGGGAAGAAGTAGATTTCGGCGGCGGAGTCGGTGCAATTGCCAGTGTGAGTTATGCCTTTGATGTGTCATCAGTGACTGCCGACATCCGAGAGGTTGGCCTAATGTTTCAGACTGCTGCCCCACACTCAAGCCTCGACGCCGTGGCGATTGACATTATGACCGTCCCGGCTCCAGGTGTAGGTGCAGTGCTCGCGATTGCAGGCGTAGGCACTCGTCGGCGTCGGCGTTAGAACAGCCAGCCGTCGAGGGCGACACCGAGTGCGAAGGCCGCGGCTGCTGTGACTGCGATAAGGATCGTCGCGGCCATTGAGGTGAGCCCCGCAAACGAGTTATCTAGATCGCCATCACTTGTAGACGGCGTGAGGATCGACTTGAGGTGGTCTCCGAACTCACCAGCGCTTCGGTATCGCTCTTGGCGGTCGTGCGCTGTTGCTCGATTGGCGATTGCTCGTAATTCAATGGCCAGCGAGCCATCGTGGCCTTCGATCCAACTGTTCAGGAGGCGGCCGAGGTCAAAGACGTCGACCCGTCCATCAAGTGAGAGCGGTGACATGACCGGTCGCTCTGGAGCACCGCCATAGTCTCGAAGTTTTTCAGCAGCCGCGCTGTCTGGAATCGCACGGGCGATTGATGCGAGCAGCCCAGGATCAGAAAGTCGCCATTCGCCTTTGTCCTGCGTGATAATTCGCGACGGGGTCAGGCGGCCGTGGAAGAGACCGTGGAAATGTAATTCTTGCAAGGCCTCGCATAGCGGAACGAGGTGTTCAATGCGGCGGCGGAGATCTCCGGTCGAGGTGGCCGGTGAATCGGCGATTGGCTCGCCGTCAATACGTTCGACCAAGAAAAACGCTTCAGAACCTCGGCCAAGATCAACCGTTCCAGCCTCAAGCACCTGTGGGAGTCCGGGGTGATCGAGGCGAAGCAGCATCTCGGCGTGCAGTCCTACTTGTCGAGCATCGTCGAGCGAGAGTCGTTGCCGGGCAAGCGACAAGACGGCAGCGGGGCCTTCACCTTGCCGCTTGGTGCCCCATCGCTCGAAGAGTCCGTCGTCTGGCAACTTCCCATCGAGCCTGCATGTGCCGACGGTCCGACCGGTGTCTGTTCGAATGTCGACTTGTTCAATTTCGGGCCGGCCTGAAATCCGGTGCGTTGTGCGAGTTTTCGTCAACGCGTCTTCTGCGCAGGCATAGTGCGCGAGCATCTCAGTGACTTCTTCTCTGAGTTGCTCATCCTCGCCGCAGGTGGACTCAATAAACGCGGCCCGGCTTGACGGGGGGCGATCCAACGCTTCAGCGAAGATCTGGTCGGCGCGGTGTTGGTCTTTGGTAGCGTTCAAGCGAGGTCACTCCGTCGCACCGTCTTGCGTCCACGCTCGGTATGGTGGACCATCGATGCTTGATGTGTAGCGTAACGAACGACCTCGGCAATGGGAACCCATAGCGGGAAGGAGCAGTGGCATGGCAGTCGGGCTCATTCGAGCACGAACCCTATCGCAGCTCTCGCGTCAAACGCCTGGCGTTGGTGGCGACGTCGTGCTTGTAGGTCTTCTATTGGCCTTTTTGGGCGTATTGATGCTGTATGGTCAGCAGGTCAGCGGGACCTATGACCGGGCGGTGCCGATTGATTTGAGCCTTGGCGCGTTGCCAGCCTATGCGGCACTCAGCCTCGCGCGGTGCCTCGCTGCGTTTGTGCTCTCACTGATCTTCACGTTGGTGTGGGGCTCGATTGCCGCGCACAGCCGCCGGGCTGAGCGAGTGATGATTCCGGCGCTCGATATTTTGCAAACCATCCCTGTTCTGTCGTTTTTGCCACCGGTCACGCTCGCCCTTATTGCGATTGTGCCGGGTAGCGAGATTGGCCTTGAACTTGCGTGCATCATCATGATCTTCACCGGCCAGGCCTGGAATATGGCCTTCGGGTTTTATCAGGCCATTCGTAGTATCCCGCCGAGCTTGTACGAGGTTGCCAAGGTGCACCGACTCGGGGCTATCGGGACATTCTTGAAGGTCGAATTGCCAGGCTCCACGCTGCCACTGATCTACAACTCGATGATGTCGTTCGCCGGAGGGTGGTTCTTCCTGACGACGATTGAGATGTTTACGCTCGGCAATAAGGATTTTCGATTGCCGGGCATTGGATCATGGCTTGCGACCGCGCAGCAATCACATCAATGGTCGCTTGTGGCGATTGGCAGTGGGGTGTTGATTGTGTTGATCGTGGGCACGGATCAACTGCTCTTTCGCCCACTGCTCGTGTGGGCGCAGCGATTCAAGATCGAGGATCAAGAATCTCAAACACCACCAACATCGTGGGTGGTCTCGCTGTGGCGTGCTTCGCCACTTGTTCGCGTGCTACGCCGTCGACGGGAACGCCGTCGACGTATTCGAAGCATTCGGCAGCGATCGGCAGAGCGTCAGCGAATTGAGCCTGCAAGAAACGTGATTCGCACAAAGACGCACGGCTCAGCGCAGCGATGGGGGTTTGGTCCCGCGGTACGCGGCTTATCTTGGCTTGTGGCACTCGCCGCCATGGTGTGGGGGATCGTCCTTCTTGTGGAAATCATGTGGCCACTGCCAGTGCTCGGCCGCGAGCATCATCACGGGTGGCTTGATGTGCTGTATGGACTGGGTTGCTCGTTTGGGCGAGTGATCGTCGTATTGATCGTGGGTTCGATGTGGGCGATTCCAGTCGGACTGTTCATTGGGCGATCATCTCGACTGCGTGGTTTCTTCGGTCCAATCGTGCAGGTCATGGCGTCGTACCCAGCACCTGCATACTTCGTACTCATCACAGTCGCGCTTGGAAGTATCGGCACTCCATTCTGGTTCATCGCACCGCTCTTGATGTTGATGGGCAGCCAGTGGTACATTCTGTTCAATGCAATGGGGGGCGCTTCGTCCATTCCCACAGAACTCACTGAGATGTCACGGACCTACCGGCTTGGGTGGTGGGCGAGGCTTCGGCGTGTAGAAGGGCCAGCCATGTTCCCATTCCTTGTGACCGGCTGGGTGACCGCAGCAGGCGGCGCGTGGAACACCACGATTGTTGCTGAATATGTGCAGACCGGAATAGGCGATGGCGATGTTCGTATCACGCCCGGAATTGGATCACTCATTGCGGTCGCGACTGACCGAGGCGATTACGCATTACTTGCAGCAAGCACAATGGTCTTGGCAATCTTCGTCATTGTGTTCAACCGGATCGCGTGGCATCGTCTGTATCGACTGTCAGCGACCCGTTTCAATCTTCAGACCTGAGAGCAGACTTTATGACACTCACAACTCCTATTTGCGAAGCCCGCGGCGTTCATATGTCCTTTGGCGACCCCCCTATGGAGGTACTCTCTGGTATTGATCTTGAAGTCATGCCAGGCGAGACGTTGGCGATTCTGGGGCCGAGCGGATGTGGCAAGAGCACCTTGCTCCGCATTTTGTGTGGGCTCATTGTGCCCACGACCGGCGAAGTGCGTGCCAATGGCGAACCACTTGAGGGTGTTCACGACGGCGTGAGCATTGTGTTTCAAAACTTCGCGTTGCTGCCGTGGATGACCGTGCGAGACAATGTCGATGTTGGCGTGAATGGTCTTGACTTGCCTGATGATCAGGCCAGCCGCCGCGTCGACGAATGTATTGAACTGGTCGGACTTGACGGGTTTGAGCGAGCGTTTCCGAAGGAGCTCTCGGGTGGCATGAAGCAGCGTGTTGGTATTGCTCGCGCGCTCGCGAGGCAGCCACAGTTGTTGTGTATGGATGAACCCTTTAGCGCGCTCGATGTGTTCACCGCCGAGACGCTCCGTAGCGAGGTCTATCGCCTGTGCCGCGAAGCCGATGGTGATGCCGCCGCGCCTCGCGCCGTGGCTGGGCTGCACAGCGTCCTCATGATCACACATATTATTGAAGAAGCGGTATTTCTTGCTGATCGAATTGTCGTGATGTCGGCTCGGCCAGGAGAAATTGAGTGCGTGATCGACAACACAGTGCCACATCCACGCGAGTATCACGACCCGGCGTTTGAAGCCATGGTTCGGCGGCTTCATTCGGCCATTGTGGCGGGCGAGGAATTCGAGGAAGCAGATCAGAGCGTAGGGGCATCGGATGGACGACTGGAGATTCTTCCAGATGTCACGATGGCAGAAGTGGTTGGTGTGGTAGAGGTTGTGCACGATCACAACGACACAATGGACATCTTTGATTTGGATGAAGAGACCGAGGAGGAACTTGGTCGACTCTTGAGTTTGGTGAAGGCTGGCGAGATGTTGGATCTTGTTGACACGCGAGGCAACACCGTGTTGGTGACCACGCTAGGTCGCGCACTATTGCAGCGCGATTCAGCCGCTCGTCGGGCTCTTCTGGCGCAACAACTTCGCCGCCTTAATGTGATGCAGTGGGTACTTGAGGTTGTCGAGCAGGCTGGTGTTGATGGGTGCGACCGCGAGGAATTGGAGACGCAATTGGCCACCCGGCAACCGGCTGCCCAAGCGGCCGCCACGTTGAAGGCCTTGCTTGGCTGGGCTCGCTACGCTGAATTGCTCGACTACTCCGTGGCGGATGATATTCTGATGCTTGGCGAATTGGCCCTCGTTGGCCAATAAGAGCCCTGTTTATGGGGCCACAGTCTGGGGTATCAAAAAATACGAAATCTATCGGGATCTCACGTGCCTTCTTTGCGAAGGCATAGGATGATGGACGATTCGAATTGCTGTGTATTCGGTCCAGGCCGCATAACCGGCACTGTGCGAGAAAACGAATTGCCATCTGTCGTGGATGGTGGATGACGGCAGCCTGATGCAGAGTCATCCTGTAGGTGGTGGCCAACTCTGGCCGACCAAGCGGAGTACTGGATTGAAGAGTCTGACACACCATCTGGTCATATTGACCACACTTCTTGTTGGAGTGGCCGCATCTGCGAGCACGATTCGAGTGCCCGAGGACGCGCTGTCTATTCAGCATGCAATTGACTTAGCCAAACCGGGTGATGTGGTTGAAGTTGGGCCAGGTCGTTATCTCGAGCAGATCGACTTGCGTGGCAAGTCCATTCTTCTTCGTGGCCGAGACGGCGCGGCCAAGACCATTATTGATGCCGCAAATCGCAATGAGAGCGTTGTGTGGTGCGTCGCCGCTGAAGGTCCCGGTACTGTGCTCGAGGGCTTGACGCTGACGGGCGGAACGGGACATATTGGAATACATGGTTCAGATTCCGCTATTGGTGGCGGACTCCTTGCCCTTGGCGCATCGCCAACGATTCGAGATTGCATATTCAAAGCCAACGCGGTGAACCGAAATGGTGGCGGCGCGTATTGTGGAAAGGGAGCTGACGTTCGCTTTGAGCGATGTCAGTTTGTCGAGAACACCGCTGAGAAGGGGGCTGGTGTACTTGCTGTTGCAAGCCGACCGGTCTTCATCGATTGTGCCTTCAAGTTAAACCGCGCTGATTACTCTGGCGGCGGGGTCTTTGCTGCCAAGGGTAGCGCTCCAGTCTTTCGTGGATGCACATTTGAAAAGAACCGTGCTGCCTACCAGGGTGGCGGACTGTGTTCGTTGGAGTCAGCGGGCGAGATCTTGGGTGCAACCTTCGAACGCAATTTTGCTGGTGGTCGAGGCGGCGCGTTGTATCTGGGGTTCCGCACATCCATGACAGCGTCGGCCTGTTCCTTTGAGGCCAAGACCGATTCGGTCGTGGGCGGCGATGAAATCGTTCGCGGCGAGGATTTCCTTGGCGTGTGCGACTTGAGCGCTACGGTATGCATCTTGTCAGAGAAGTCAGATTGTTTTGCTGCTGGCGGCACGTTCCGCGGCAATGGCACGCGATGCCCTGCAGCGGATACGACCATGCAAGCCCGCCGAGGCGGCGACCTCAACAACGACGGCGAGGTCGACCAGTCGGATATGGGCATTCTGATGTTGCTCTGGCACTGAACTAGTCCAGTACAAGTTGCTGAATGAGATTTGCGATGTGCGCCATTGGTACGCGGGCGGAGAGTTCGTGGTCTTCGCTGCACCACAGAACCGGATCAAGATCAGCGTCGCATCTTCCGTGGCTACCGCGAACGAGTGATGTGTCGAGTGGGATGACATCCATCAGGCTGCGGAAGCCAAGCCGCTTGCGAGCAAGTCGCCATGCAATGGCGATTCGTGGGAAACGGATGGTGGGGTCGATGAACAATTCACGTGGGTCGTATCCGGGCTTGCGGTGAATGTCGACGGTGCGTTGGTAATCGGGTGCTGCGTTAGGTGTTTCCCACCAGTCGTGGCAGAACCAATGACTTGAATCCGATATCAGCACGATATCGCCGCTGCGATCATGCTCGAGCCCAATTGATTCGATCGCATGGCCATGCAGGACCGTGTCAACTCCGGGCAGTTGCTTGAGCAGTGTGGCGATCTCTTGGGTCCGTGATGTGTCGGCGAGATAGACATGAGCGCATTGGTGGTCGGGCACCACGAAGGCGTCGCTCGAGCCTGCATCAAGAAGCTCGCGTCCGAGTTCATGCCGAATACTCAGCAGCCCATGCTCACGGAGGAAGCGGTTGGGGGCAATGGCATCGCTAACTGGCGTGATGCCATACTCATTGACGAGCAGAATCCGCCGCCCATCTTCCATGAGCTCCTCGATCAGATTTGCCGCGACATCGTCGAGTTGACGGCGAATCGGCGTCATGGCGGGGCTCTCTGGGCCGAGTTTCTGTAAGCCATAGTCAAGGTGCGGCAGGTACACCATCAAGACGGTGGGATCAATCGTTCGGTTCACCTGCCGGGCCGCTTCGGCAATCCACTTCGAACTGGTGATGTCCGCCGCAGGCCCCCAGAACCGAAAGAGTGGGAACTGCCCAAGCGTCGACTGTAGTTCAGTGCGGAGTTCCTGCGGTGACGCCCAAATGTCCGGCAGTTTTCGGCCGTCGGCAAGGTACATCGGCCTAGGTGTTACAGAGACATCGGCGCCAGCGTACATGGCGTACCACCAGAAGCAGTTGGCAGTCGTGATATTGGGGTCGATTGCGCGAAGGCGATCCCAGATTCGTTGTGCCTGAACGAGGTGGTCTGATTGTTGCCAGAAATGTGTCTCGGTCGTTTCGCGGTCATGCCATCCATTGCCCACAATGCCGTGTGCCGATGGCGGCTCGCCGGTGAGCATAGTGGTCTGGCTCGTGCATGTGAGCGCTGGGAACTGTGGCTGCAGCCGCGCTCGTGATCCACGCTCGAAGATCTTCGAGAGACGCGGCATGTCGACCAGTTGGTCATCGGTCAGGGCGACAAGGTTGAGAATGGCCGTACGGTGTGCCATGTGTTACGAACCTCCGCCGAGTTGTTGACCGCCAAGGGCCAGTGCAGCGCACACCATGGCGGCGGCCGACCACAGTGGTTGACCGCTTGAGAGCAGCATCGCAGAATCAAGCACGGCGAGTCCGGCGATTGACCAACACACTGCTTCTCCGGTGTGTCCAGCGGCAGAACGTCGATGTACTGCTGGTATCCAGGCGACGAGCACAATGAGCAACCCTGCGGCCATGCCAGCGAAATCACCGGTAGCCGAGAGCACGGCGACCGGGACGGTCGCCATCGCTGCCACGACACACCACACAAGACCACCAGATGCGAGGCGTTCGCCGCCACGCTCACCCCGGCCGGTCAGGGTGATGCCAATCGTCCAGCACCCCAGTGCGGCAGCGGCAATCCAAACAAGTGTTGGAATACCCCCGGCAAGGGCGAGCGAAGTGATCAGTGGTACGAACGCTCTGCACGCGGCCATGCAGAGGGTGGCGAGCACGACACTTCCACGGTGTGTCCACTGGTACAACGAAATGAACACGATGAGCGCGAGGCCAGCATCCATGGTCCAGATTGATGCGGACGGCCCGGTTTCGGCGAAGGCAATGAGCGTAAACCCAGCGAGCAAGAGCACCGAGGCTACGGCCATTGCTGTTCGCGCCGCAATGCGGCCGCGGGCGACTGGTCGGGTGGACCGATTCGCTCGGTCAAATGTCATATCAACAGCATCGTTGAAGGCCATGCCACCGAGGTATAGACAGGAGACACCAATGATGACGGCGGCGAATGTCCATCCAATTGTGCCAGCAGCAAGGCCAGCGCCGAGTAGTACATCTGCCCAGACAGTGGGCAGATTCGCAGCGCGAAGCGTCTGGTACCAGTCACTGAGGCGCCTCACCAGCCGACCTCGCGAAGCGTTTGCGTCGCCCAACGGAGTTCGGCCGCAACGTCCTCACCGAGCGTTGGCTTTCGAATTGCTGCAGGAAGAACTGACCAGGCATAGGTTTCAACTTCAACTGATGGCCTGTAGTTCAGTGTCGCTGCGGATGCGAGGAGTTCAACAATCGTGCCGCGCGTGGTGTGCAGCGAACCAATGCGATCCAGGTGAATTGGCACATGCAAGTGTGCTCGCCACACGCCAGCCTGATGAGTCGTTGGTGCTTCGGAGAGATCTCGCACCAGAGTGAAACTGTCATGGTGATGTATCGAGGTTTGATGCAGCCATCGTGGTTCAGCGAGCGCGATGAGGTCATCAAAGTGTTCATGATGGGCTTCAGGAGCGGATGAGAGTTGAATCCGACCGATCGCAATATCAGACTCTGCAAGTATCTCAATAGCCCCAGCCGGCGACTCGTGCATTACCGCGAGATGACAAGCGTCAAGGCAGGCTCGAAGCAGACCACGTTGTCCGAGATCATTCAGTGTGTGCTCATCGACGAAACGAGCGAATTCCGCTGCGGATCCGATGATGCAGCCTGGCTCAGGCTCAATGGCGAGATGGATCTGCGTGTTGGTTTCCTTCGCAATGATGTCAATCCGCTCGCATGCAGTTCGAATTGCAGCGGCCGCTTCATCGTGATCGACATCATGGCTCGGCCATCCGACCGGTACGGTGGTCAGTCCACCAACACCGCTGGGTCCGAGCATGTTGGCGAGCATCTCTGCTGCGCGGCAGGTGTAGTCGAGCCGCGACTGGTCGGCCCAGTGCGGAAGGTAGACCGCCTCTTTGACGACCGGCGCGTGAAAGGCGTGCTGCGGAAACGCGTTGAAACCAAGTACCGGACAGTTCTGCTCGTCAAGCCACTGCAGGAGTGGTTGCGGGTCGACGCCAAGCATCGGCTCGGGTATCCACAAGCCCACGGGTGTATGTGGCGGTATGGCATCTGTGACAGCACGAAGTCCAGACACCATGTCATCGATAGAGTCCGCGGCGAGCACATTGGCGCACCAACCAACACGGATGGGCTCAGACATCGACGCTGAAGTTGGGTGAGCGACCAAGGAAGGCCACAGGGTTGCCGAATGTGACTTGTTCGATCATGGCGGCAGGGTGGCGTCTTCGTTTCATTTCCATGCGAGCCTTTGGAACTGCCAGCGGGTCGGAGTCGCCCCAGTCTCCGGCGGAGTTCATCCAGATTCGATCGGTACCCCAACGCTCAAGAATGTCAACGGCTCGCTGCGGCGTGCACTTCGTGTCTGGGTAGAGTGTCATGCCCGCCCAGAAACCCCGGTCGAGTACAGCGCCGACGGTGTGTTCTTCGACGTGGTCGATCAGGACTCGGTCCGAATCGAGACCAGCATTGGCAACGGCATCCATAATGAGCATGGTGCCTTTGTACTTGTCTTCAAGGTGGGGAGTATGCACGAGTACGAGCGTGTCACGTTCTTTGGCAAGCGCGAGGTGCGCCTCGAGCACACTCAGTTCGTTCTTGCTGTTCTTGTTGAGCCCAATCTCGCCGATACCGAGCACATTGTGCCGATCAAGAAACTCCGGGATCGCTGACATCACTTCGCGGGCGAAACCAATGTCTTCGGCTTCTTTGGGGTTGATGCAGAGCCAGCAGTGATGCTTGATTCCATAGTGGGCGGCTCGTTTGGGTTCTGTGTCGGTGAGTTGCCGGTAGTAGTCGCGGAACCCATCCACACTGCATCGATCAAAGCCCGCCCAAAACGCAGGTTCGGTAATGGCCACGCACCCGGCTTGAGCCATGCGGCGGTAGTCGTCGGTGGTGCGGGAGACCATATGGATGTGCGGATCGATGTACTTCATGGCGCGTCTGCCGGCGGAATTGCTCCAAGTGCGCCTTGCATTGGTGCTGCGTCGATGGGCTCAGAACTTTGGTCACTGAGCATCATTTGAATTCGTCGTGTGCGATCTCCCTGCCCGTCAATGAGCAGTGTGATGGCATTGCGGAGCGCCTCAATTCGAAAGTCGTCGCTTTGTGGCCCAGTGGGTCGATCGAGGCGGTCCAGAAAGGCCGCGAGATCGAGCACCTTGGCGCGGTGTTCGAGAAACCACGCATCGATCATTTCGGTGTGGGAGAGCGGACACGGTTGTTCGGAAGAGGACATGCCGGTCATCCTACCCCGTACGGCTCATCTGTTCGCCGCCTCGCCGCACAGTGAGTTCAATTGCTTGTCGCATGACATCACGATCAATTGACGACACTTCCTGGGAATGCTCAGGCTCAGTGACCATGGTGATGGCCATGGCGCCGCCAAGGTGTTCGCGGAATCGCTCGAGCCCATCAAGCAGGCGGTCGTGGTCGCTCATGGCATCGCAGCACAGCGGGAACCCCAGCGACTGCAAGCAGCTGGCGACGCGACGGACGAGTGACTGCGACCCGCCAAGGGCGAGGGCCGCGTAGTGCAGGTCGATCATCAATCCGATGCCCACAGCGTCTCCGTGGGAGAGCCGGAAGCCGGTCATTTGTTCAAGTTGATGGGCTGACCAGTGGCCAAAGTCGAGTGGTCGAGCACGGCTTATCTCAAATGGGTCACCGCCATGCACAATGTGGGCGACGTGCAGGTCCGCCGTTCGCGTGGCAATTCGTTCCATGACGTCGAGGTCTCGGTTTTGAAGCGCGACTGCCGCGTGTTCAAGATCGATCAGGAGTGATTCATCTTTGAGCAGAGCCACTTTGATTGCTTCGCTCAGTCCGGCACGCCAATCGCGATCAGTGAGTGTTGGGAGAAGCGTTGCATCGTTTACAACGGCCCACGGAGGGGCGAACGTCCCGATGAGGTTCTTGGCGCCGAATGCGTTGATGCCGTTCTTCACGCCGACGCCGGCATCGGCTTGGCTGAGCGTTGTTGAGGGAAGGCGGACAAGTCGAACGCCTCGGTGGCTTGTGGCGGCCGCGAGGCCAACGGCGTCAAGCATGGCGCCGCCGCCAACAGCAAGCACAAAGGACTGCCTGCAGATGCGTCGATCATGAATTGCTCGGACGACTTGGTCGAAGACCGTGCGGTCATTCTTGGCCTGTTCGCCACCCGGGACAGTCAGTGGCGTTCCAGCGAGATCGATCCGGTCGGACTGTGTCTGTGCCCAGGCAGCGATGCGATCGGGCAATGCCGGCGCGGCCTTTGTGAGTCCGCCATCGAGCACACATAAGACGCGGGCGGGTGATGAGGAGTCGCCGAACAACTGAGCGAGTTCGGCGCCGCTGTCTGTGAAGGCATCTCGGCACGTCAGCACACGATGGTGCCACCGCACACTGAATGATCCGCTTGACGGGAGTTCCTTCACCTTCGGCTCCATACCTCTAAGAGGCCCCAACACGCCTCTATTGTAATGGCGAAGGGGGAGGATTCCGCGTTCAATGCCAAAAGTTACGAGTGACGCCCCCTTGGCGGCTACGCTGATGGAATGAATCACCTCGAAGAACGGATTACACGCCTTGAAACTCGATCATGGACCTCGCTTGTTGGAGTCGGGGTTGTGGGACTTGTGGTTGGCGGTTTGATCGGGTCGACCGAATCGCCAAGTACAAAGCGGCTCGTGGGCACAAGTTTGAGCATCGTGGACACCGAAGGTCGTCCTGTTATAGATCTTAGCGCGGACGCGAGCGGCGCAGGACGAATTCACGTGCGGAACACAGATGGCACGGCAGAGGTCGTGGTGCTCGCGGGCGCAGGAGGCGGCGCGGTGGACCTCTTTAACGCTGACGGGCATCGTCAGGCGCGGCTTGGCTCATCGCCAACGGGCGACGGCATGCTCGTGCTGACTGATGTAGAGGGATCTCCCGTCATGCGACTTGGACGGTGGGAGTTGCCAGGTCAGCCCCAGGTGTGGGTGGCGCCAGTCAGCGAGCCTTCCACGCCTTGAGGGCGGCATCGAGGATGGCGACGCAGCGTGTGAGTTTGTCCTGATTCAGCACATAGGTCATGCGAACCTCTCGCGTGCCCAGCCCCTCCGTACGGTAGAACCCGGCCAGTGGCGCAAGGCACACGGTTTCGCCGTCAAGGTCAAACTCTCCAACGAGCCAGCGGCAGAACTCGCTCGCGTCCTCGACCGGAAGGGGGATGGCAAGATAGAAGGCGCCCTGTGGCATGGTGACATCGAGTCCGATGTTGCGGAGCCCTTTAACAAGCAAGTTCCGCCGCGCCTGGTACTCGGCGATGACCTCCTTGAACCACGACTCTGGCACGGTCAACGCCGCTTGCGTGGCATATTGGTCAACGGTGGCTGGCGAGAGACGTGCTTGGCCGAACCGCAACGCCGCTTCGCGTACTTCGGAGTTTCGGGTCACGAGCCAACCCATGCGGGCGCCGCAGGCGCTGTACCGCTTGGACACGGAGTCAATGATGATGGCGTGTTCATCGGCGACGGGTTGGTCGAGCAGCGAGGCTGCGCGGGTGCCGGATGGGACGTCATAGACAAACTCGCGGTACACCTCATCGCAGATGAAGAAGATGTCATGTTCGACGCAAATCGCGGCGATGGCGCCGAGGTCTTCCGCTGAGATGACCGAGCCGGTGGGATTGCCGGGTGTTGGCAGGACAAGCGCCCGCGTCTTTCCAGTGATCGCCTCGGCAATCTTGTCGGGGTGGACGCGAAAGCCATCGTCGACCGAGAGCGTTACCGGCGAGACCTCGACGCTCAGCAGGTGGGCGTATCCGGCATAGTTCGTGTAGTAGGGCTCGCACACGAGAATCTCATCGCCCGGATCCGTCACGGCCGCCATGGCGAATAGCAGTGCCTCGGAGCCACCTGTGGTGACCACGATGTCTTCACCTTCAACGGGCCGGCTGAGGCTGCCGCTGCTGGTGTACCACGCGGCGATGGAATGCCGAAGCTCGGGAAACCCGTCGCTTGGGGCGTAGGCGAGGACGGTATCGTGAAAATTGCGATAGGCCTCGATCATGGCGGGCGGCGTGGCGATATCGGGCTGGCCGATATTGAGCGCGTGGACCGTAATGCCGCGGGCTACGGTGTCACGGGCGATTCCTTCAAGGGCCCGAATGGGCGATGCAGGGGCCTCGGAGCCACGGCGAGAAAGCGTGCAAGTTGACATTGGTCAATCCCTCCTCACCCGCAACGACAGTGCCACAGGCGGTTTTTCGATGGTATCAGTCTTGATTGGGGTCCTGTTGAGATCGTTCTCCAAATAACAGAGGGCCTATACTCTCCGGCCCCTCGCAGGCGAACCCGCGAAGGGGGGGTCAGGATCTTTAGTACTTTGGAGATGACACACATGCTCGTTCGATCGATTCGCTCTTTCACGCTCCTTGCCACGCTTACCCTTGCCGGGCCCGGGCTCGCTCAGGGTGTTGCCACGAATGATGAGCCTGCGGATTTCGCAGTCACGCTCGGGGCGCTCGAAAACATGAACACGGCCGCAGCAAGCAAGTTGCAGGACGCCCTGCAGCACCAGAAGGTACTCGAGGGATACGTAGCCTCGGCCAATTTGGGTGATGCGTGTGGAACTCCATCAAGCAATAATAAGCACGATATGGCCATGAGCTTCGAGCAGGCCCTGAAGATTGCAGTCGATCACGAGCAGGCCGCTCCAACAAGCAGCTTGCCAACGAATGCGACCAGCGGCGAGGTCAGGGCCTACACGACGCTCACACGGTCCACCTGGGATAAATTGCAAACCGCGATGGCCAATGTGCAGCATCTGAGTGATTGTCTTCACTCAAAGGGCAAACTCGACGACTTCAACACATGGTCAACTAGCCAAGACAAGGCGCACCATGAGGCGATGGTTGCGAAGCAGAAGGAAGTTGCGGCAGCAGGCCAGAAGAAAGAAGCGGAAGACCAGGCGAAGAGTGCTGATCAGTACGCCACCTGGCAGGCGAAGCAGAAGGCACAGCATGCCGCGTATCTCAAGCACGCCTGGACGAGATACAAATTCGACACGAACGCCAACCTGAAGGCGTACAAGTACGAGAAGCAGTATGGCCCGAATTCCTACAACCAAACCTATGCCGGTAATCAGTATGGCGATGGTGGTGGCTACAGTGGCGGCTATGGCGGCGGCTACTACTAGTCCGCAGACTCTCCGGCAGATTGAATCGTGAGGACTTGCTTCTGAACTACGGCTTTTTTGAGCCGCGTTCGATCTCAGCGTACGCGTTGTGCGAATGAATTGACTCGAAGTTCTCACTATGAATGCGATACCAATCGATGCGGCCATCGCTGTCGAGCGTGCGTGCAAGATCCCGCACGATGTCTTCGACAAATTTGGGGTTGTCATAGGCGAGTTCGGTGACGACCTTCTCATCTGGTCGTTTGAGCACGCTGTACACCTCGCAGCTTGCACATGACTCAATGAGCGATACGAGTTCTTCGATCCACACCATCTTGTTCATTTGTACATCAGCTGTGATGAGGCATCGTTGGTTGTGTGCGCCGTAGGCTGAGATTTCCTTGGAGCATGGGCACAAGCTTGTCGCTGGAGCAGCCACGGAGAGGATGAACGTGTCGCCTTCAGTAGACGAGTCGCACACCATACGAATGGTGTAGTCCACAAGGCCCTTCTTGCCGGAGGCAGGGGCTGCCTTCTCGATGAAGTAGGTGAACGTCATTTCGACGTGTGATCGATCTGCATCAAGCGTGGTTCGGAGTAGTTGACACAATTCGACGGCTCGATCTGGCGTCATGCCAGACTTGAATTGGTTGAGCAGCTCAAGGAAGCGGCTCATGTGAGTACCTTTCCGATCGGCGGCAAGGGAGACGTACATGTTGAACGTCGCATCGACAGCTTGGTGTCCGCCATCCATCGTTTCAACGGTGATCGGATATCGAATGCCCTTGACGCCTACGCGATCAATGGCCACCCGGCGGGAGTCTTCTCGGCCTTGTACATCAGGGATGTCGGCGGCCTGAGGTGATGCGGTTGGTTGTTGGGGTGTTGTCATAGTCATTGATCTGCTTCCGCGTGGCGTGCTTGGTCGAGCACCACATTCTATCGAGCCGGGATTGCTGGCGGAAGCCACGGTGTGCCGAGCGGCTCGCTTGTCGTTGGTTGGGGGGCCTCCGCGCGGACCACCTGGCCAGATGCGTCGAACCACACTGTGCCGAGCTGTGGCGGGGGTGGCTGATCCGGCATGATTGCGTTGGTGGCCCGTGTGCTCAAGGTGTCGCCCCAGTGCCATCTCTCGGTCCAGGTCTGGTCGGTCGCTGATGGGGATTGCTGGAGTTTCGATGAGGGTCGCCCGAGTATCTCTTGCACCTGAGCTTCACTCATGCCACTTGAAACATGCTGGTACGACGTGGCGGTGGGCGATTCGCAGCTTGCGGCAACGCAGAGCAACGGGGTGAGGATTGTGCGGGCAAGAACACCTACGCGGACTGGTGGCTTTGTCTGAGTGTTCATATCTAAGCAGTGTCGCAGTTTTTGAGTATCAGGCAAGGGGTGATGGTTCTTCTTGTCGACAGAATTGATGGCCGCCTGGACGGTCACATCCGACCGCAGTGGTTGGGGTGGAATGAAGGAATCGTGATCGTGGACTCTGCTGGTTACAAACGAAAATGGGCGGTTGCAGCCCTTTGTGTGGGTGCTCTTGGTGCTGCAAGCGTCGTATGGATGACCCCATCATCGCTGCAGGCGGCCGATGGAACAGAATCCGAGGCGATCAGCGTGGCTGCCGGCGTGTTTCCCTCTTATGTGGGAGGACGTGTTGTCGAGACACGCCCCGGACAGTGGGAACTGAAGGTTGGCGTTGAATGGACCTGCCCGCTCGATCACAACGGCGTAGAACAGGCCTCGGGCATTCTTCGACTGTGGTCGCCATCTGAAAGTGCATGGCATCTTGATGTTCCGTGCTCACTCAATGCAAGCGTGCAGCCAGGCCGTCCGATGTTGCAACAGGTAAGTGTGGCGTGGGATGAATCAAGTGATGTTCACCAGTGGCTGCGGCGAGCAACGCCCGACCAGGTCCGTTCGGCCTTTATTGCTGAGTGGGCCAAGCCCGTTGAGGCACCTGATTCTATTGCACAAGCAGGTCTGTCTCGATTCGATCGAAGTCGACCAGCTCGATCTCGGAATCAGAATGCAGGCGTCAGTACTTTACCGCGTTAGTCGGCCTCGTCTCCGTCACCAAATGGCTCGAATCCATGGAAGGTGCGGAACTGCGATGCAAGTTCTTTGCCGAGATAGAAGTGGGCAATTCGCCGTTCGACTTGCATGAAGTCAACGAGCATGAGTCCGTCGATTACGTCTGCAAATCCATGATCAATATTGAACGGGGCAAGCAACTTTGCTTCGAGTTTGAGGTATTGCCGGACCAAGACTGGCACGCCGTTGTCATCTGGCTCGAGTTCCTGCACGATGGCGTCAACATCTTCAATCGTGTTGCATCGCGCCAAGAGGTTGTCGATTGGAGTCGGGTCACTCGGCACATAGGGCGTCATGGCGCGGACGAGTTGCTCGTACTTGGGTAGGTGAGTGGTGTTCATCAGGAACTGTGTCATGAGGTTCCGCGAGAGATCGCGATATTCATTGCTGATGCTCACGACGCCAAAACTGTATCGATACCGCCTATTTCGTGCTGCGAAATTGGAGATGCCTCGCCAGAGCAACATGAGTGGTTTGAACTTACGCTGGTACTCCGGGCGAATGAATGAACGGCCAAGTTCAATGGACGGGCCGAGCATTTCGAGCATGTGCTCGTTGAATTCGAAGAGAGACCGCGTGTAGAACCCGTCGAGCCCCTTGGCGGGCAAGATCTCGTCGGTGAGGCCGAGTCGGTAGGCCCCAACAACCTCTTCGTTCTTGCGGTTCCAAATGAACAGATGTCGATAGTGGCCGTCATAGGCATCAAGATCAAGTTCGTTGCCGGTGCCTTCACCTGCGGCGCGGAACGTGACTTCGCGAAGCCGTCCGATCTCAGCGAGAACTCCAGGAATGTTTTCGGGCCGGGAGATGTACACACTGAACGTACCACTGTCACCGAAGTGATCTTCCTCGGGGAGATTGTCGATCTCCCCCACAAACGAATGTGTGGACGGGCAGCCACTCGCGGGCGGCGACCCCGAAGAGTCTGAATTGGCTGGTGGTCGTGATTCGAGCATGAGTACTTTTTCTCGAAGGTACTCGATTGCGCGAGTCCGATCCTTCATGGGGGCAAGAGTTTCTGGAAGAATGGGGTCACCGATTGACACATTGATACACGTCCCGCGATCGTACCCAAAGCATCGCGGAATGATGGCCGTGCGAAGTGTGGCCGAGAGTAACCCAGACCACTGGAAGAGTCGCCCATTCTGGCCATGAAAGAACATCGGGATAACGGTGGCTTTCGATCGCCTCGCGAGCATCGCGATGCTGGGGTTCCATGGTGGGTCGACCGACTTTGGATTGGACCACGTGCGATGGGATACGGCTCCAGCAGGGAATGAGTTCAGCAGGTGCCCGTCTTTGAGCCACTGGAGCGCTTCCCGCAGTGGCGCCGTGTTCTGAGATTTCGCCTCGGCACTCTCAAACACATTGACGGCGATGTACCGCTCAGCAAGGCGAGGAAACATGAGCAGCATCTTGTTGACGATTTGCCGGCAGTCTGGCCGGACGAGTCCGACGAGCATCGCCTGAAGCAGTCCATCCGCCATGCCGAATGGGTGATTCGAGATGACCAGCACGGGGCCTTCTGATGGGATCTTATTGAGGTCCTCGTCAGAGACGTTCCAGGCATAGCCGCCGCCGTCTAGGCAGCCACGCTCTACGTGTCCATCCCCATAGGTCACACCCGTGCCGTAGCAGTGATCTGCCGGAATGAAGCCGGAGTGCCGCCGCAGTAGAGGCCATACGAGCCGGAAGAGCGGCTTTGCAATCGGACCAAGCTTCGGCTCTGCGATGTACAGGTGCGAGAAGAGGCTGGGCTGCATTGGCGGTGGGTGTTTGCTCACGGAGTCGTATTGTGCCAAGTCGCGTGCTGATGTGCCACGAGGGGGCGGCCGCCTGATTGGAGTAACACGTTAGGCCAAGAGTGCTGATATCCTTCGCGTCCCATGTTTATGACTCTGCTCGTCAATATCATCTGGATGGCCTTCCTGTTCATTACTGCGATCCTGTACTTCGTCAATGCGAAGTCTTACCGCGCTGAACTCGAAAGCATCCGAATTCCAGACGCTGAGTGACTACCGTTCGCGGCGTTCACTCAGAAGGGGATATCGCCCTCGGCAACCGGGGGCGGTGCCGCTGCAGGCTCGTTTGGCATCGTGGAAATTCCACCGCCCGTTGTGGCCCCAGCCACCAGATAGTCTGACACGCTGTTGCGATCGCCAAAGCCATCGCGACCCTCATCAACGACAATCTTCGCCCGGGCCCGCTTGCCGACACAATCTTCGGCGGTCAGTTTGCCGCCTTCAAACTGTTTGGCCAGGTCGGTCGCGTCACAAAACATCTTGATCTTGAAGATGGCTGCGGGGACAGAAACCAGATAATCCCAGACTCGAGCGTCGTACCCATCCGGGTGTTTGGCTTGAAGCGTCAGGGCAATCATTTGGTTGCCTTTTTGGCTCTGCCGCTCTTCGGCCTCGAGAACTTCGATGTCATATTCACCAGCCGGAAGAAGCTCAAAGCTGCTGCGGGGGGCGCCGTCGGTAGGGTTGAATTCCATGGGGGCCGATCTTACCACGAGAATGGCTATGAATATGGGCATCCTGCCTTTTCGCAGAGGTTCTTGTTGCCAAGCGGGCAGACACGGGGTCTACTAAGAGTTCCCGACTCCGGGATGCCGCGCCATGATCGTTCTCCCCACCATATTGGTTGCCTCCATCGCCGCATCAAGCGGTGGAAGTGGTGTACCGATTCGGTGGGGGCTCGGCCCGGTCGCATGGCGTATTGCCCACGAAGATTGCCGGTTGACCATCATTGGTGACTCCAATTCTCTTCGCGAAAACAACACTCGAGTGCTCGGTGGTTTGATGCGAACCTGGAGGCCTGACTACTGGGCTGGCCGCCTCGCGCCCGCGGTGGCGTCGAGCAATGAGGGCATTCGTACGCTGACTTCTGGGACAGGCATTATCTACACCACCCGCCGCGTGTACAACATTGGCGCCGACGATCCGGAAGTGTGGAGTAATGGGCAGGACGGATTCGTCCCCACGCGAGGTTGGGATATTCAAACCGATGGATCAGGACTCTCCGGTGACGCGACGTATACGTTTACCGAACTTACTCGGATGGACGAGTATGTTGGTGGTGATTGGGCGAGCGGACACCCAATGCGGGCGCGACTGGTCTTTGCTCGCGATCCGTCCGGTCTCTCGCAGCTTTCATACCGGGCACGCCGCGGCACTACCTATGGCGACGCGGCACTGTTTGAACCCGAGGACGCTTCGGCGAGTCGGGCATGGATCGATTGGGTAGACGTAGATGTGCCGAGTGGATCTGGCGTTGTTGGTGGTGAGGTTCGCGCGGCCCCAAATTGGTTGCATGCTGGTGGCGGCGGACCGTGGCCGTGCCCAGACAACTGCGAAACTGGACGCTCATTCTTTCATATCACACAGGTGCTGTGGCGTACCGATGTGCCCGGGTTGCAAATTGATGCGATTGCCGAGGGCGGCTTCAAGGCAGCAGATCATCTTGCTGCGTCGAATCAGTACGACGACGATGCCTTGCAGCAGTACCTCGCCGCGACGCGTGACCCCAATGTTTTTCTTCTCTTGCTTGGTCAGAACATGACCACTGAGGAACATGCGGACATCGAGGGTGTGTGGCGATCACATATGGAAGGCATCATCGAACGCTATCGAGCGGCCTCGCTGGCCAATGACCCAGCGGCAGACCCGATGTTTCTCCTCGTTGCACCGTGGCATACCGGTGAATCGACCGACCGATTCGAACGGATGGCGGCGGTGCTGCATCAGATCGCTGTGGAGCGTGACGACAGCGGGTTCATCAACTTGTTTGCGGTGGCCGGATCATATGAGTACAACCGCGGCGACCGGCTTGAATACAACGGTGTTCACTTCATCAGTGAGATCGGCGCTGACTACTTCACAGGGTTGCTCTGGACACAAATTGAACGTGAGTTGGCGGGGCATCAAGACCTTCGTATGCCAGGGGACTTTGATGCGATGGAAGGCGCCGTCTTGGGGGATAACGTGGCGGTGCATATCGGACCTGGTTCCTTTGTCGGTGGCGTTGCGGTCAGTGGCGAGAACGTACTACTTCGTGGATGGGACGCCTCAACCTCAACTGTGCACGCGCCAGTGGCCGGCGGATCGACCATTGAGGTTCGGCCGGGTGGCACTGTTCATATTCAGCGGCTGAGTGTGGCTGGCGGCACTGGGCAAATTGGTGACGACGGGCTTGCTCGAGGCGGGGCCTTGCACATAGATACTGGTGAAGCGTTTGTGAGCGACGCGGTGCTCAGTGGTGGAACGACTGACCATGGCGGTGTTGTTGCGGTGAGCGATGGAAGTGTGGAGGTGCGTCACTCGCAGATTGAATTAGGGCAGGCCACGCTCACTGGTGGATTACTGTGGGCGTCGCAGAGCGAGACACTCCTGGATGACACCATGTTTATCGGGGGCGTGGCGTGGCGAGGCGGCGGCCTCAGTCTGCAGGGTGGAACACTGAGC
>JABJQE010000319.1 GCA_018663565.1 Phycisphaerae bacterium | reverse complement strand
TCAATTGTTGAAATAGCTTCGTCGGCAAGTCTACAACTACTTTTATAGATCACCTTGCATGCTGTTGCAGATGCAATGCGCTGCACCATCTCAAGAACAAAGCCCCCGTGAATACAGAGGATCTAGGGATGAGTTCGGATCTGGTCGTTTCGCTTGACTTTGTAGACGGACCCATTGGATTCGTTTTGTTCTTTCGTTGCGCCCCAATAGACAGTTAGTTCATCTGGTCCGTGGAATTCAAACGCATGGGACGAGATATGAAGATCATTCTTGTCAGTCATATTGCTCACTGCGATAAGCTTGAACGCTAACTCATAGTCCTCACTGGGCACCGCAACCATCCGAGGTTGATTGCCCAAACTGCAGTAGTGGTCCATATTGAGTCGGCCACTGTCCAAGTAGTAAATGCTGACCATTTCATTGGGCTTATCGACAAAGAGCTTCTCGGCCACGGCATGCCCACCTGCACTGATCGAATACGAGAGAAATGGTTCAGCAGTGTTTGGTTCAATCTTCTTGCCAAGCCGGTGGCCTCCGACAAGATGCCAATCGCCGGAGAGGGACTTCAAGTTCTCATAGTTGTTTTTCCAGAGTGCACGCTCCGATGGCGGCGCAGCGTCCTTTTGGACCGAATTGCATCCTGAAAGGATGAGTATTACAAGTAGATAGGTTCTTGAACCATTTATGAACTTCATGGTTGGGGTGTAAGCAATATTCATATGGGGCATTCTTTTCAATCGGCCCGCTTACCGACTGTGCAACTAGACCACTCGTGGTGGGTTGAGCCATTTAATATCTAGTGAATGAACCGAAGCCGTCCAAAATCGGGTATTGGAATCGGGCCAGCGCCAGAAAGAGGCGCGGGGAAGTAGACGACGAAGGCCTTCCCAATCAACAGATCACGATTGACGACGAATGGCGTCGGATCAATCTGCTCGGCAACGATTGGCGCCGGGGCGCCCCAGAGACGGCCATCAAGAGATCTTGCGCTGTTGTCGCCGAGCATGAAGAATTGATCTGGTCCAAGCGTCAGCAAACTAGTTGGATGCGTTGCGGCCGCGGGGTCGCCAGGCGTGACCTGCTGCACAAACTCAGCTGTAGGTTGGTTCTTAAGCGACGCGTTGGCGCTCAGGGTGGCGGGCCGGTAGTAAAGATCTCGCTCGACTTGCATGTTGGCCACTTGAACGGGAGCGCCGGAGAATGTCCACTGCATAATTGGTGGATCGGGAAGCCGCCGCGCCAATTCGTCGGCCGATGCGCTCTTCGTTCCGGTCGAATAGGACAAGCGTTCAAGTGGCGTCCAGTCATACGTCAGCTCGGCGACTTCATCATGATCGATCAGCAATCGCGCTGTTTGATCAATATGCTCAGCAACGATTCGTATCGGTGTGCCCGCCCCGTGGTCCGCTATCGATGCTTCGACGTGTTGCACATCACCCGGTTGATCTTTGGCCCACATATCGATCGACGCGGTCGTGCCGGTCACTGCAAACCGGAACACGTGGCCCCGAGCAGTCAAATCAAATGAGGCTGACAAGCCCTCGCGCTGCGGCGTCACCGTGGCACTTACACGCAGATCGCTTACCGGGTAGTCGCCGCGGGCAGGCGTAAACATGTTGTACGCATTCCAGTCATCAAGTGGGAAGCGGCTCGCATCCCAATCCAAAGTCGCTGGCGTAGTGGATTGTGATTCCAGTGTGTGTCCTGTTGATCGCCAATCTGATCTGGGCGATCCGATCCACGGAAGTCCAGTCCACCCCTTCGGCAGCCGGGCCGGCGCAGTTGGCGCTTGTTCACTATCCCACACCAATTGCCACACAGTCTCGCGAACGTCTCGGTCCTTACGGGTCACGTGAAATCGGTCGTCCCCAGATTGCCGAACGAAGATGTCGCCGTCCACAATCCACACCGTTTCACCGGGCAATCCAACAAGGCGTTTGATGTATGTCCCGTCAGACCCGTCAGGATGAACCGGATTCTTGAATACAACCACGTCGAATCGGCCGGGCGAGAAGAATGGGTACAGCCACTTGGCGACCAGGATGCGGTCGCCCATTCTGGCATCCGATGCCTCGATTCCACCCTTACTAAAGGGCTGCAGCCGACCTGCAAGATGGTCCCGCAGTTGACGGGCATCAGGTTTGGCCTGCGGATCAAGTCCAACCGGCGTTGACGAGCCAGTCTGGGTGCTATCAATCAACATGTGCTGACCGAGCAAGGTCGGTGCCATAGATCCTGTTGGAATCACAAATCCTTCCACAACAAAGCCGCGAAAGATCATTGCAATCACAAAGGCCACGATCAAAGACTGAATCGTATCGATGGCTGTGGTGGCGTTACTTGGCTTTGGCGTAGACATGACCTGTCAAGGATACTGCGAGGCCTACTCTGGCGACGCAGGCGATCCGCCCTCCTTCTTGGGGCCTCGGCGGCGACGACGGCGGCGTTTCTTCTTGGATCCACCACTCCCGCTTTCACCTTCTTGTGTGGACTGGACCTGCGGTTGATCACCACCATTACCATCACCTGGGCCCTTGCCCTTTCGCCTTCGGCGGCGGCGTTTTTTCTTGCTTCCACCCCCTGCGTCTGGGCCACCCTGAGCCTTGGTGGAATCGGGCTTATGCTCACCTCGACCACGCCGCTTTCGACCACCACCATCCTTCGACTTCTCCTTCTGGGGAATACGTTCTTCCGACTCATCTATCGCCTCGCCAAACCGCCGATCGGAGACCGAGTGCTCTCCAGGGGCGGGACAATCATTGGGGTCCATCAATTCTTCAACTGGCACGGCAATATGCCTGCTGTCCGCTTCAAGTTGGACCTCGACGAGTTGCGTTAAAATCTGACCCCCCATTACAATTCCCGGGCCTTCCATTGTGCCCACGCGTGTCTTGCGGTGCGGCAAGTTGGCCTTGAGATCACGGTAGGTGCTGTCTTCGTATCGCAGGCAGCACATCAATCGGCCACACCGACCGGAAATCTTGATGGGGTCAAGGGTGGCTTTCTGCTGCTTGGCTGCCCGCATGGAGACTGGCTTGAGCACTTTCAAGAATGTCTTGCAGCAACAATGCTGGCCGCACTTCTCATAATCGGCGACAAGTTTGGCCTCATCGCGAGATCCAACCTGCCGCATATCGAGCTTCGTGCGAAACTCAGCTGCGATCTCTTGCGCGAGCTCGCGGAAGTCGATCCGCTGCTCAGAGTGATAATAAATCACACCCCGCTCACCCTCGAGCGTGAGCTCTGCCGCGACGATGGTCATGTCGAGCACGTAGAACTTCGCAAGCTCTTTGCACTTGGCGGCCATGCGGTTGGCGTCGCCTTCTCGCTCTGTGAATCTGCGAAGATCTTCGGGTGTGGCAATGCGAAGAATGCGACCACGCTCATAGAACGGATAATCGCGGCCACCGGACGAATCGATGTAGTCTCGTATCTCTTGCCGCGAAACAGATGTCGCGCAGCCAGCGTTCGGACACGTCGTCGTGAGCAATGTTGACAACTCAACTCCACGGTGTGTCCGAACTACAAGTTTGGAGCCGCATCCAGCTCGAATTCCCTCGCGGGACTCGTACTCGCCGATCATGTCCATGCGGCCAAACTTGACTACCAGTGTCTTGCATGGCTCGGTGGCTGCAAGCTGTTCCTCGAGCGTCATCGCATCGCGGCGAGACGGATCGGCATCTTCCTCGAAGACGGGCAACTGAAAAATAGACATAAGAACTCGCGCCGCAACTCCTGACGCAGTCGCGACCCCTGTGTGATCTGTGATGTCACCGAGCGAATGGGTATCAGCCTCACCAGACCATGCTCGGCCTATCTAGTGAGTGGTACGCGAGTAAGCGGGTAGTGTAGGCCCCGCGTGGCCTTGGGAGCGCCTTGCCCTACTGCCTCGTTTTGAGATCCTGCAGGGACTTGCGGGTTCGCTTGGAGAAAAGCAGCCTGATAGGCACTTCGCTGTAGGGCATCTCTTCACGAAGTCGGTTCATCAGATATCGCTCGTAGCGGCCCTCGAAGAGCTTCGGGTCATTGACGACCATAGCAATGGTTGGCGGGTCCACGGCGACCTGTGAGACGTACAGCAATTTGGCCTGCGTGCCGAGCCGCGAGGATGGGCCGCGTTGCTTCAGAATGGACTCGATAATCGCGTTGAGTTTGCCAGTTGTCTCGCGGTGAGCCGCCTGCTCTCGCAAGTTGAAGGCCATTGAGACTACATCTTCGATGCCCTCGGCGCTTTCGGCGCTCACGAGCACAATCGGAGCATAATCGAAGCCACGAAGTTCGCGGGTGAGATACTCGCCAAACTCCTCAGGATCCGTGCCTTCGGGCACAAGATCCCACTTGTTTAGCACTAAGACCGTTGGCTTGTATTGCCGCTGCAATTCTTGGGCGAGTTTGCGGTCAACGTGGGAGATCTTTCGCGTGGCATCGATCAAGAAGACCACGACGTCCGAACGCCGAACGGCCTGCAACATACGGTGATACGCGTAGTACTCGACATCGCCAGAGAAACTCTTCCGCCTCCGTAGGCCGGCAGTATCAATCGCAACAAAGGCGCGGCCTGCCATTTCAAAGCGGACATCAACGGCGTCGCGGGTTGTGCCGGCAATCTCAGAAACAATGCACCGTTCTTCACCAGCAATGGCGTTAATGAGCGTCGATTTTCCTGCATTACGGCAGCCGACAATCGCAACCTGCATTTCTGGTGTTGCTGGGACCTCTGAATCTTCCACCCGATGCCAAATATTCTCGAGGAGCACTCGCACGCCGTAGCCACTCGCGGCCGAAACACACTCTGGAACCCCAAGACCAAGAGCCGCTGCTTCCATGGCGTGCGATTCCCAAGACTCATCATCAACCTTGTTGGCAACCAAGATGACACGATCTTGCAATTGCCGTTTCCGAATCAGATCAACAACCGTCTGATCAAGAGGGACCAGGCCGTCACGGGCGTCCACGACAAACAAAATGACGGTGGCTCGCTGCATGGCCTCGCCGATCTGTCCCTCAATATCTGCGGTCAGATCGGCCAGATCGCACCCAGCATCATCAATTCGTTGATCATCGGTGGTGTACACACCCCACCCACCCGTGTCAGTCAGTTCGACCCAGCGTGGATCACCGTCATCGTATTCCTGTGGTGGATCGAGCTCAGCGATCACACTCACACGGTCACGGGTGACGCCCGGAACGGCATCGACGATGGACACCCGGCGACGTGCAAACCGGTTCAGAAGACTCGATTTGCCGACATTCGGCCGGCCAACAATAGCTACTTGAGGAAGGGACATTGAGGCATTGTAGTAGGGTCAAACAGTTGGCCATAGCCCCAGAGGCGATGCGACACCCTTACACTGCCCAGTATGTCTCTCGACGCTCAAACAGGCCTGCTCCTGGTTGTTTCTGGCCCCTCTGGGGTCGGCAAGACCACGATTGTCCACCGAGTGCGTGAGCGACTAGGCGGGCAGTTCAGTGTCTCTGCCACAACACGGCCCAAGAGCCTTGCAGAGGTCAATGGCGAAGATTATCTCTTTGTCTCTCCCAGCGAATTCGAGCGACTTAAATCAAACGATGCCTTCCTTGAACACGCTGAGGTGTTTGGACGACATGCCTACGGCACACCACGCGAGCCAGTTGAGAATGCCCTACGAGACGGCGATCTCATCCTGCTCGATATTGATGTGCAAGGTGCCATTCAGATTCGCGAACATATGCCCTCGGCATATATGATTTTCATCTTGCCACCTAGTGATGAAGAACTGCGGCACCGCCTTGAAACTCGCGGCCGTGAAGATGAAGAGGCCATAGATCGTCGATTTGCAGAAGCACGCCGCGAGATTGATCTCGCCACGAGCCGAACGCTCTACGACGCATTCATTGTCAATGACAATCTCGACCGCGCCGTAGATGAGGCGTGCCGACTCGTTTCCGAACGAAGAAACACGACTGCGCTCAAGGGATGATGCGCGCCGCCTATGTGTACATGATCGCCTGTCTCAGTGGCGCGGCTGGAGCAGCAACGCCGACGATCAACCATAGCCTGGCGCTGCGTGGTGGTGCAATTGTCATCCCACTCGAATCCAACCAACCATTGGTAGAAGAAGATATTTCCACGACGCTCATCTTCGAGGGAAGTGTCGTCACACGACCCAACGCATATCTGCGTTGGATTGGGACCGAACCACGCATTGAACGCGCGTGGTCTTCAGAGCCGCTCAAGACAAAAATCACTCGCTCGCCATTTCAAGATGCCACGGCCTGCCTTGTTGTAGCTCTTCCCGCCGATGGCCGAGGTGATCTGTACATAGACGGCACAGCCGTACGCCTTTCATGGACCGCGTTGCCAAATGCGATGCCGGCACTCGGACACGCAGCCAGTTGGAATGACGCTCCCGATACGCAATCATTTGCGGCGCCACCATGGAATGATCCGCTTGCCACGTGGCGATGCGAACTGCTCACACTGATAGGCGCGGGCGATCGGCCAGTAGACGCTGAATGGAGTGACGTCGCCACCCAACTCATTTCGATAGCTTCCACCGGACCGTGGCGACTTGCCATGCACCACATTGCAGCAGAAGACGAAAGCGTAGCGCGGCGCGTCATTGAGTTGCTCACTGGTACGGCTACCATCGACACACATGTGATTGCCGCATGGCTTACCGCCGGAACTCCACTTGAAGAGTTATTGTCACTTGTACTCACCCGTGTTGGTACTGATGACACGCTCGCTGCGCGTGTTCTTCGTTGGTGTGATCGGCAAACCAGCTTGTTGGCGTGGATTACAGCGGACCGCGGAGACACGGTATTACTCTCGCTTGCAAATCCTGCCCGGCGCGACGTGCTTGCTGAAATCGCATGGGCCGTTCCTGGCGAACTTCCTCTCGCTACGCTTGTCCCTGCGGGAGAAGGGTCCATTGCTCACATCGACCCACTACCAAGCGAAGAATTCTTGCCCCTACTTGTTGAGGTTGGCACGAATCACCTCGGACTTGGCGTCGATCGCGTAGTGCAACCAGTTGAGCCACCGGGCGTCCTGCTCGGGCCACTGCATCCAACTCGCACGCTAAGTGATGTCCGCGCTGCCTCCTCCCCAGCCCTTGCTGGAGCCTCTCGCCGCACCTTTGCGCAACTACGCCGCGTACTTGGCCACTGGGAGATCATGCTTGAGTGCCGGTGGCCGCATCCACCGACGAACACCGCCAGTCGGTACCGCGAGTCGGTCACTATTCGCCTTGTATGCGGCAATACGCAACGCGATATTGTCGTCGCACCCACTGGTCTGCAAAGTGCACACGCGAACGCCCCTCAACCCCGAGTCCACGTCAACGCCTTGGAGCACGCATGGCTATGCCGCGTTGTGATTCCCCAAGAATGGATCAGCCCAGTCATATCCATTGCCCTCTTGCGAACACATGCGGATAGCCCCGCATTCGAGACGTGGCCGACGCCGTGTGCCCCCTGGCGTATGGAGTTCGATCCAACCCCATTCAACCTTAATGCATGGGATCAGAACGTCGTGTCAGCAGGGCCCTGAAGCGGCACCGTGTCGAGAATGTCTTGCAAGAGATCGTCACTTGTCACGCCATCTGCCTGCGCTTCAAAATTCAATACCAGGCGATGCCGCATCGCGGGAACAACAACGCCACGCAGGTCATCAACCGTCACGACATTGCGGCCCGCTCGAAGCGCCGTCACTTTGGAAGCAAGCGAAAGCGCTTGGCCTGCCCGGGGCGATGCGCCCAATCGAACATACCGATCTATACGTGAGGGCGCAAACTCACGGCCAGGATGCGTAGCGAGCACGAGCGTGGCCATACTTGTTCGCACGTCATCCGGAATTGAAACCGAACGCGCCGCACGCTGATATCCAAGGATGGCATCCGTATCGAGAACCGGATGAATCTCTGCGTGGTCCGCGGCGGTTGTCCGTTCCAGAATCTCGCACAGCTCTTCCCGGCTCGAATACCCAACAAGCAACTTGTAGAAAAAGCGATCAAGTTGTGCTTCGGGCAGTGGGTACGTTCCCTCTTGTTCTATCGGGTTCTGTGTAGCCATCACCAGAAACGGTGGGCCGAGGGGTCGCGTCTCTCCACCAACAGTTACGGCGTGCTCTTGCATCGCTTCGAGCATGGCAGATTGGGTCTTTGGTGTGGCGCGATTGATTTCATCTGCTAGCAAGATCTGCGCAAATACAGGCCCGGGTCGAAACACAAACCGACGTCCATTCTCGTCTTCCTCCACGACCGTCGTACCCGTTACGTCGGCAGGCATAAGATCGGGCGTAAACTGAATGCGGGAAAAGTCGAGCGACAATGCCTGTGAAAGCGAGCGAACAAGTAGCGTCTTGCCAAGTCCTGGCACGCCCTCAAGAAGTACGTGGCCGCCTGCGAAGAGGCTCGTCAACACGCCATCAATGATGTCCTCGTGACCAACAATGGCCTTGGAGAGTTCAGCGCGAAGGCGGTCCCAGTCCTGGGCAAATGGAGTGCTCATGCCGTGCAGGTTAGCACGACCCCTCACGCCTCATCTCTTCAAAATCCTCTGCGGATGAGCGGCTCGCTATGCCACACGCCTCAATTCAGTCCTTCGCTTCGAATACCAAGGGTTAGCTCTGCTGAGTCATCGGGCACTCTCAACGTCCTGGTATTCGTCCTGATGTGCCTCTTTGGCGACCTTATATGGCTTCTGCCTGATTGTCGGGGATATCAGAGGCTGAAACTCGTTGGCACCGTCGTCGGGCTGATCAGAGTTCGAATCTCCGGCCCCTTGTGCTTACGCACTTCTTGTGTTGCTCATCAGCCTCGGCGGCCAGCAGTCGCCATCGCACATGTGGACGGCGCTGTGTTCTGGTCTAAAACCGAATCGTGCCTTGAATACCAAGAACTGGCACAGGGTCGTGATCACTCGCCCAGACATCGTTACCAGCGGCGTCCGTAACCTTGATCCGTCCATATGCGTTAACACCAACGAAGGCAGTCAGACTCGCATTTGGACACACATCAATCGAGACGAAGAAGCTCACCGGGAGCGCCTCCGTCACGCCAACACCACCGCTCGAGGGCGCGTCGTCCGACAAACGGAATCGTTGATAGTCGAAGATGGCGGACACACCAACATCAACCTTGTCATTGATCGCGTAGATCAACTCCGCGCCAGTTTGATTCGCCCAGCCGCTTGTTAGTCGTGTCGACAGACGAAGGCGCTCGGCAATCTCCCACTCCACAACAATGATGGGATAGATCAACACATCATCTTCAATACGGCTTTGCAGCCCAAAGCCACCGCCGAGTACGAGTTTCTCTGAGAACGCATAGGCAGCACCAACTGCGCCGCCGCCCTCAAAGCCGCCACTAAGAGAAGCACCGGATTCCGATGCCCATCTCGCCATACCGCCCCCAAAGATTTGCCATCGCTGGGTCGCTTGCCACTGCAACGCAGCGTCAATTTGCGTGGTGTTGATGGACGTCCACGGAGCCACCATATCACTGAACCCAAAATTGTCTCGTTGTTGACGCGCGCCAAGCAACAGTTCAAGATCATCACGAAGTGGAATCCGACCACGCAGTCGAATATGTCCACGGTCATGTGTAAAGCGACCAGATGCAGCATCGGTCAAGTCAGTTCGAAGCTGCCAGACCCATCCGCCTTGAAGCGAGAATGATGCAGTACGTTCATCTGATTGGCCGAGTGGCGCCACTTCTTGGTCAACTGCCGCTGTCACCTCAACCGCATCCGGCGCCGCAAATGAGAGCGGAGCCGTCCAAAGTCCATTGGACTGCGTTGAAGCAAGCCCCACCATCACTACTGTCAACATCATCGCGCGAATCCTCCGTTGTGAAGCGGGCAGCATAGGGCAAAGAACCCTCGTTCAATTACGTCGTTTGACAATCCTGACATGAAAAAGGGACCAGCCGCATTGCGGCTGGTCCCTTTCGAGGGATCATTATGATTGGACTCAGTTTTCGGTCTTCTCGACCTGCCAGTATTCCAGTTCGACTGGAGCTTGGCGACCAAAGATCGTGACGAGCACACGAACCATGCCCTTGTCTGGCATGACTACGTCGATCGTGCCTTCGTAGTTCTCGAATGGACCTTCGTGGATCGTGACGTGATCGCCTGAAACGAACTCGAGTTTGACTTCTGGCTCAGCATCAGGAAGTTGCGAGTCATAGAGCATCTTCTCAACTTCGGCCGGAGACATCGCGGTCGGTCGTCCGGCGGTGCCGACGAAATCGCCCACGCCAGTGGTTTCCTTAATAAGGAAGAAGACGTCCTGCGGAATGCGGCCCTTCTCAAGCATCATCTCAACAAAGATGTACCCGGGGTACAACTTCGTCTCAGTAATCTTGTGCTTACCGCCCTTGAGCGTGCGGGTTTTTTCGGTCGGCATCATGATGCGACCTATGCGGTCCGTGAGACCTTCGATCTCGACCTTCCGCTGCAGTGTGTCTCGAACCGAGCCTTCCTTATTGGAGGCAACCCGCAGCACAAACCAATCCATGCCCTGCCGGTACATCGGCATGTCTACCGCCGGATCGAATTCCGTGGCTTCTTCGGTTGCTTCAACTGCAGACGTTTCGACTTCAGCCGCTTTAATTTCTTCGTGTTCGGTTGTCATTTTTCGAACCCCACCATTCTTCTCTTCTTCGTCGCCCACTCTGTGGACATATGTTCTGCTCAGCCCGTTCGAAGTACAGTCATCCATCGGAAGATGGATGCGAAGCCGACGTCAAACGCCCAGCAATACACCGCAATTATGATGGTGAGGCCGATGACAGCTCGTGTCGAAAGTTCGACCTCGCGGCGGCTCGACCAGTTCACCTTTCGCATCTCGCCCTCGGTTGCAATGAGAAACTCGACCGACTTGCGTCGCGTTCCGATGATCATCCAACCAAACCATGCGAACACCAATGCGGTGATCAACATGACAACCACACGCACGTAGGTCGGCTCAAACCCAAACAAGGTTACGCCTTGCATCTCTTTCCAGAGCCAAACCAGTCCAAGAGCGACAACGGCGCCCAGCCCGTAGGCCGACATCAAACGCACCCAGTATCCCTGGCCAGCCTTATAGATTGCGGACATCATTCATCTCCATAGACCTGAAAGGCTCGTTGCCCGACAGGACGTAAACACGCCGGGAGTGACTCGAACACTCAACCTGCGGATTTGGAATCCGCTGCTCTGCCAATTGAGCTACCGGCGTTCGATCCGCGGGACGAGCCCGCGGCAACTGTGGTCACTTACGCTTGATCTTGTGCAACGTGTGCTTACGAAGACGCGGGCTGAATTTCTTCATGCCAGCCTTCACCTTCTCATCGATACCGCCCTTGACACGGATGCTTGTGCGGTAATTGAGATCACCACACTCCGTGCACTGGAGCCACACGTATTCACGGTCTGCTGACTTCTTGGCCATTGCTTTCCTTGCCTTTCCCTCCGCCCACGCCCCTCGCCACCCTTATAGGTGACGAGGGAAAGGACGGGCATCAAGTAACCCAGTGGGTCACTCGAGAATCTTGGTCACAACGCCGGAACCGACGGTACGGCCGCCTTCACGAACAGCGAAACGGAGACCTTCAACCAAAGCAATTTTCTTGCCAAGGGTGACTTCCATCTTGATGTTGTCGCCAGGCATGCACATTTCAGCACCAACGAGGTCAAGGCCGCCAGTTACGTCCGTCGTGCGGAAGTAGAACTGTGGCTTGTATCCGGAGAAGAATGGCGTGTGTCGGCCACCCTCTTCCTTGGTCAGTACGTAGACCTCTGACTCGAACTTGGTGTGAGGATTGATGCTGCCAGGCTTGGCGAGCACTTGTCCACGCTCAACGCCATCCTTCTCAACGCCACGGAGGAGACAACCAACGTTGTCGCCAGCCTGGGCATCATCAAGAATCTTGTTGAACATTTCGACGCCAGTGCAAGTCGTCTTGGTTGGCTCATCGGTGAGACCAACGATTTCGATCGAATCGCCGGTGTGAACTGCACCAGTCTCAATACGACCAGTCACGACGGTACCACGACCCTTGATCGAGAACACGTCTTCGATGGCCATGAGGAAGTCCTTATCGACTTCGCGTACTGGCTGCGGGATGTACTCGTCAAGCGCGGTCATCAGTTCGTCGATAGGTGCACAGGTATCGTCATCCTTGCCTTCGCACTCAAGAGCCTTGAGAGCTGAGCCACGAATGACTGGAATGTCATCACCTGGGAAGTCGTA
>JABJQE010000318.1 GCA_018663565.1 Phycisphaerae bacterium | reverse complement strand
CGGGGCCTTCATTGGCGGGGCAGCAGGAACCGCCTTGTTGTGGGGTATGAAGCGGGCACTCTTCTCGAGCGAGTCGGGCCAAGGTTCATCGCCCATAGCCCACTCCGCAGCCCAAACCCGTGAGCCAGTCAGCGAAGGTGTGGTTGCAGGACTCGAGCCATTCATCGACACGATCGTCGTGTGCACACTGACTGCCTTGGTAATTCTGTCGACCGGCGCACTGACTCGAGGCGATGGCGCAGAGGGCGCTGACGGCACCTTTGCGAACACACCAGCGATCGCAATTCATACCGATACGACCGATGGCACGACGACGCAGTCTTGGACACTCGGCACGCCAACGTCGTACCAAATCAAGGGCTCGGAAGTCGTCTTCGGTCAAACCAATTTGCCAGAGCGAACCGAGCGCGGCGTAGAACTCGGCGGTCCATGGAAGAACGGCGACTCGGTCTTCGTGATCGCACACGGCGGCGATACCAATAAGGAAACCGCATCCAACCGGGTCATGATGACCGGCTCAGTGGTCATTCCAGAAAAGACGAACGCATCGCCCTATGTTCGTTGGGCACTGATTCAGTCCGACAAAAAGGAAGTCGCGCACTGGTCAGCCATGATCGAGAGCGGCTTGCCAACTCTGGTGAACCCGGTGATCTATGAGGACTACAAAGGCGCCACCCTCACCGCCTATGCCATCAACCGACAATTCCCGGGCGTTGGCAACTGGTTCATCTTGATTGCCTCGTGGCTCTTTGCCGTGAGCACCATGATTTCGTGGTCGTACTACGGCGAGCAGGGCATTGTGTTCTTGCTGGGCAACTGGGCGGTGGGCATCTACAAGATCGTTTACTGCTTACTTATCTTGGTCGCCACAGCAGGAATCGTTACCACGACCAAAGAAATCGGCAACCTGTCCGATCTCGGAACAGGCCTGATGCTCTGAGTGAATATCCCAATCATGCTCATCTTTGGCGCAACAGCCATGGCCGCATGGCACGGATACTTCAAGCGAATCAAGTCGGGCGATATTCAAATGACTGGCAAGAGTGAGTAGCACAGACACTCGCTGGTGTGTCGACGACATCGCCGACGCGATTGCCGTAGGTCTACAGAACCGCGTCGATGCCGACCGCGCCGCGCAGGCGGTCAGCGGCGTTGACGCGCTCGATGAAGTGTCGCTGCATCCAGAACTCGCTAGCGCACTGGGCCATGCTGGCTACGGCGTGCACCGCGAAGAGCGCTATATCGGCGCTCGGTCTAAGCGTTCACGCAGCGAGGGCCGCCGATGTGATCTTGTTCTCACGCCCGACAATCGTCCACTGCAAGATCTCCAAGCAGTTGCGACACTCTTTGATGACCCCAACGCCGTTCCGCTTGAAGAAGCGTTCTGGCTCGAAGTCAAGACCGTCGCGCAGCACACCGAAATGGGACCCAATCGGAGCTGGTCTAGCGACCTGCTTGGCACAGTCCGAGCTGATGTCACCAAACTGGCCAATGACCCCAATATCTTTCATGCAGCACTTCTGATTGTGCTCTGGGTCGAGTCCATCGAAGTAGCCGAGCATGATTTTTGCGTGTGGCAAGATCGATGTCTCGACAAGGGCTTACCAATTGCCACGCCATCGCAACGTGTCATATCAATTCAGGACAGGATCGGAAACGCCCACTGCGTTCTTCGCATATACCCCGTCAGGCATCTTTGACCGGGCCGCTCTTGACTATGTCGGCAATGGCCTTGGCGCACTCGCCAGCAAAGTCGTGCCCCTTGTACGAGCCGAGGGCACGTCGGAGTCCGTGTTGATGAGCCGCCGTACGGCGTGAATCGTCGAGTAGCCACTGCGCTTTTGTGATGATCTTTCCAGCACCGCGACACCATGGCACGAACTCAGGCACGATTTCATCATCCGCGATGATGTTTGGAAGCAATTTGTACTTCGTCTTGAGCAGCAGTTTGGCGCCGATGCAACTGATTAGCCCAGTCTTGTAGACGCCAATCATTGGATGACACTGCCTCATGATGTCAAGAGTCACTGTCCCAGACACCGTCAAGGCCAGATCCGACCAGGCAATTGCTTCATCTCGCATTCCGACCACCATGCTCAGCCCAACCGGAAACTCGCCAAGCTTGCGGTGAATGACCTCTGCTGTTTCTTGAGACGAGGCGACAATGACACCCGAGAGGGTTGATTGTCGATTCCGCAGTTCGTTGAAGGCCGAGATCAATAAGCGGATATTGCGGCGAACTTCTTGGGTGCGTGACCCAGGCAAAATCGCAATCCGCGGAGCCCCCGCCGGCAAGCCATGAAGTCGCGACTTCAGGTCTTCGGCGCTCAGTTCACGGTTGATCGCAGGGTGACCCACAAAGGTGCCCTTGATGCCCCGTTCACCAAACCATCGAGGTTCAAATGGCAGCAGGCACAGCACATGATCAGTCAATCGCTTGAGCTTCTTGACCCGCCAGCGGCCCCATGCCCACATTTGCGGAGCAGCTAGATGCACCACGCGGGCCCCAGCCTTCCGGCTGGCCTTACAAATCGGAAAGTTAGCGGCGGGTGAGTCAACAGGCACGTGCACCATCAAACGGCATGTCTTGATCCATCGCTGTATCGCTTTGATCTGCCGGCGAACCTGCCGAATATGCGAGATCGCCCCAAGACCCATCGCGCCATCATCAGCCGTTCGGCCCGCCATCTTCGCGCCGGCCGCCTCCATTTTGTCGCCGCCCCACGCGTAGACCGTCCACTCCGGATGCGTCTTGAGCAGACGCTCAATAACTGGCGCTGCCAGCGCATCACCACTTGGCTCGAAGGCCGTAAACAGCACGACCGGTCCGGATGAATTCTGCGTCTGGCTCGTCACGCACGCAGGATACCCGGAGCCACCACTCTGCCATCCCAATTCGATACCATGCCCCATCAATCGCCCACCGGGGACACGGCGACCCGAGGAGCTATTTGAGCCATGCCAATGCGTACTCATACTTGCGGTGAACTTCGATCCTCCGATGTCAACTCGGATGCCACAGTCTGTGGCTGGGTCAACACCTTTCGGGACCAGGGGAAGGGGCTTGTCTTCATAGACATCCGCGACCGAACTGGTCTGACCCAGGCTGTCTTTGATCAAGAAGACTGCGAAGCCGAGGTCATGGAACTCGCCCGGTCACTGCGGCGAGAAGATGTCGTACAGATCGGCGGCCGCGTCGACCCACGCGAGGGTGGCAAAAACCCAAAGCTGGATACCGGCGAAATTGAGATTCGCGGAACGGCCTTGAAGGTCTTCTCGCGTTCGAATAATCCCCCCATTCTGCCCGACGATCACGAGGCATCAAAGATCGCCGAAGATGTACGGCTACGGCATCGCTATATCGACCTCCGCCGACCGACCATGCAACGCACACTCCAGATGCGGCATGATCTCTCGACCCTTACGCGAGAGTACTTCCATAATCTCGGTTTCCTTGAAGTCGAGACGCCGCTGCTCATCAAAAGCACACCGGAGGGCGCACGTGACTTTATCGTGCCATCCCGCGTGTACCCAGGCAAGTGGTACGCCCTTCCGCAGAGTCCGCAGATCTTCAAGCAGATTCTGATGATCGCTGGTTGCGATCGCTACATGCAGATTTGCAAATGCCTTCGCGATGAAGATCCACGCGCCGATCGGCAAGCAGAGTTCACGCAGATTGACCTCGAGATGTCATTTGTCGACCGTGACGAAATCATCAAAATCATGACGGGCTTTGTACGACGCGTCTTCAAACAACTCCTTGGACTTGACCTTGGTCAGATTCCGAAGATCCCGTGGCAACTCGCCCTCGACAAGTGGGGCGCTGATCGACCTGACATGCGTTTCGAACTGCATTTGCAGGACATCTCGGAGATTGTTGCCAAGACCGACTTCAAGGTTTTTCAGTCGGCGCTCGCGAAGGATCGCGGCGTTGTGAAAGCAATTCGTATCCCGCAGTCGGCAGACAAACTGAGCAGGAAAATTATCGATCAACTTCAAGAGACGGCCAAGCTTCACGGCGCGGGCGGGCTGCCTTGGACAAAGGTCACCGAGAATGGGTTTGAGGGCGGAATCGCCAAGTTTATCGAAGGCGTTACAGACGAACTCTCAGCGGCACTCGAAGTTGAGCCCGGCGATACGATCCTGATGGGCTGCGACGAGTGGCTCAAGGCTTGCGAATCGCTTGGACAAGTGCGTCTGCATGCAGCCCGGCATCTCGAACTGATTGACACAACTGCTTGGAAGGCGTTGTGGGTCGTTGACTTTCCGATGTTCAGATGGAGCGAAGACAAGCAACGATGGTTGTCTGAACACCACCCATTCACCGCCCCGATCCCTGAAGACATCCACAAGCTCGAGTCCGACCCGGGCGCTGTAGTCTCGGCCGGCTACGACATCATTCTCAATGGCTCCGAAATCGGCGGGGGATCAATTCGTATTCACGATACGGAAGTACAAAACACCGTCTTCCGTGTGCTTGGCCTTGAGGAAGAGGATATGCGTGAGAAGTTTGGATTCTTGCTCGATGCGCTCAGCCAAGGTGCTCCGCCCCATGGCGGGGTGGCATTCGGCCTTGATCGCCTCGTCATGTTGCTGATGTCCACAGATAATATCCGTGATGTCATCGCCTTCCCAAAGACGCAGAATGGCGCCGATCTCATGACCGAAGCTCCTGGCCCGGTTGATGATGAACAACTCGATGAGCTCAAGGTGCAGTGCACTGAACCAGTTGCGACTGAATAAGGCCGCGAATTCAAGGCAAGATCCACTTCTGCTCGGCATGATCTGTCGGTCCAAGGCAACACAACTGTTCGCCGACTGCTAGTCTTGCCGTCATGAAATCAACCACCCTCCTCACGATTCTCATTGTGGCCGGCATGGTGCTCGGCGCAATTGTTGGCGAGTTCATCTTGAACGGGCAATCAATTGGCAGCGGGCACTGGACAAAGGTAGCCGGCGACCTCGTCCTCGTACGGCCGCTCAAGCTGTTGGTCATTCCGCTCGTACTCTTCAGTGTTGTAGCTGGCATTACCCGCATTGGTGACCCCGCAAAACTCGGCCGGCTCGGCGGCGCCACGCTGCTCTATTACTTCTCCACGATGCTCATCGCCGTGGCGGTTGGCGCCACATTGGTGCAGTTCACCAACCCCGGAGACCTACCAACAGAAGTACGAGAATCCATCGTCGCCACTGGAGAAACAGCGTTCTCCTCAGACACCACACTACAGGCGAAAGTCGATGACAAGACGATGGGCGGCACGTGGACCAACATCCTCTACCAACTCATTCCGTCCAACATCATGCGTGAAATGAGCGCCGGACGACCGCTGGGCATCATCGTCTTTGCGATCGGGCTTGGCCTTGCCCTCGCCGCAGGCGGTGAGCGAACCCGGGCCGCGAGGGAGTTCTTTGACGCGGTCTTTGAAGCCTTGATGATCTTGGTGCAGTGGGTTATTTGGATCACGCCCATCGGCGTGTTCTTCCTTGTCGCGTGGACCGTTGGCCGCATTGGACTGGGCAACCTCACCGGGCCGCTCGGTGGATACATGGCCACCGTATTCCTCGGATTGGCGATTCATGGGCTCGTGATCCTCCCACTCATCTTGTGGGTATTTGGACGCGTGCACCCCTACCGATTCATGGCGAAAATGAAACCTGCCTTGCTTACGGCATTTGGTACGGACTCAAGCAGCGCTACGCTTCCAGTCACCATTGAAACGGCCATTGACGAGGGCGAATGCTCCGAACAAGCAAGCAACTTCGTTCTCCCGCTCGGCTCGACGATCAATATGGATGGAACAGCGTTGTACGAAGCAGTCGCGGTGCTGTTTCTCTTTCAGTTGTACGGCATCGACCTTGGACTTGGGCAAATCCTGCTTGTGGTGATTACGGCAACGCTTGCTGCTGTGGGCGCAGCTGGTATTCCCTCAGCAGGGCTTGTCACCATGGTCATCGTGATTGCAGCAGTCAACGCAAGCCTTGGCGGCGCCGCCGAACTACCCATTGCCGCAATTGGCGTCATCCTTGGAGTCGATCGCATTCTCGACATGTGCCGCACCACGGTCAACGTGTGGGGCGATGCTGTTGGCGCACGCATCATGACGCGAATCGCACCTGATGGGCCAGTCGAGTAAACAGCCTTAGCCTTGGTTGGCAATCCAGTGCTCTGCATCAATCGCAGCGCGACAGCCCATGCCTGCAGCAGTAATAGCCTGACGATAGGTTGCATCAGCCACATCACCGGCGGCAAACACACCATCGACATTGGTTTGACACGAGGCGCCTTCAACAAGCACGTATCCCGCCTCATCAAGCGCCACACCACTGCCTTCAAGGAAACTCGTCGCAGGAGTATGCCCAATAGCCACAAACAGCCCCGTAAGATCCAGACGAGAATGCTCGCCAGTCTTCGTGTCCTCAAGTTCTACTGACTCGATCATCTTCTCGCCGAGCACATCGGATACCACGCTGTTCCACACGATCTCAATCTTGTCATTGGACAAGACACGATCTTGCATCGTCTGCGACGCGCGAAGCGCGTCGCGGCGATTGATCACGTACACCTTCGATGCAAACTTCGCAAGATACGAAGCCTCTTCCATAGCGCTGTCGCCGCCACCGACTACCCCGAGGGGCTTGTCCCGAAACATCGGCAAGGCCCCATCACACACTGCGCAGGCACTGACCCCGCCTCCGGATGTGGCGAGACGGAGTTCATTCTCGAGACCAAGCCAGTTGGCTGTTGCGCCCGTCGCAATGATGACCGTCTCAGCGAGCACAACATCGCCCTCGCTGGTGGTGAGTTTGAATGGCCGCTCAGAGAAATCGCATGAAACAACGTCGACCCCTCGCGTGCGTGTTCCAAATCGCTCGGCCTGCTTTTGAAATGCCTGCATCATGTCGGGGCCACTGATGCCAGTGGGGAACCCCGGGTAGTTCTCCACCTCAGTGGTCAGCATCAGTTGGCCGCCGGGCAAAACGGGCGCGGGGTTCGTTCGAGGGACACCAATGAGACATATGGGATCAAGATTTGCGCGAGCGGCGTAGATAGCGGCAGTCCAGCCTGCTGGACCGCTGCCGATGATCACGACCTGCTCGGTATCACTCTGTGCTGTCATGTCGATACTCCAACCCACTTCGCGGGTGTGATATTTAGTCTTTGGCGTCGGTGCCGTGTTGTTCGCGGACCAGTTCGAGTGGCGGAGGCCAGATGATGAGGTCACCTCGCCCCTGCTCATCAACGTGCAGTTTGCCAAGACTGTCTATTCCATCTCGACCCGCGCTGTACAGCAATCCGGTTCCGGGCTCAAGCCACACGCGGATCTTGCCCACGTCAAGCTCGCGACGCTTTGAAATGTATCGATACACAAACCACGGGCGATAGCCATCAGCAATCAAGGCATACTCGTCAACGACAAATGACTTGTTGAGTGTGATACCAAATGCGATCCGCATTTCCTTGGGATACACGCCACGGTCTTGCCTGTATCCAGCAATTCCCGCCGCCGCCGCGGTGGCATTCACTTCGACAAGAAGTCGAGCACGGGCATCAAAGAGATCTTTCATGTCATGAATAACAGCATCGATCGCCGCGAATCGTCCGACGTTCAATAACTCAAACTGAGACTGCTGATCAAGAATCAACGAGCCCATTTGGGTCATATCATCAGATCGCCATCGACGCCACCAATCGTCGAAAATCAAGTGGAGACGCTCCTTCGATGTCTCCAGGCTGTCGTGCTGCCGCCGCAAGGCTTCCCAGCGGTTCCGAGCTCCAAACCGTTGGAGGGGCCGATCGACGGTTTGTACATCGGTAAAGACGGCGGCAAACTCATCCATGTCGGGCGTTCCCAACGATGGATCAAAGGCGTTGGCGAGCAGGGCCTCGCAGAGCAGCCGATCGTTCTCGGGCATAAACAGACTGACTCGACCTGGCCGCAAACTAGCGATTTCGATGTAGGCAAACCGTTTCAGAAAGGCCGGTGACAAATCATCGAGATACCGATACATCACCCCACGAAAGAACTCAAGGCCTTCGTTGATCAAGTGAATTGCGGTTTGTTTCTCTTCTTGGAACTCCCGGTCAGCAAGCTTTCGAAGCACCATGAGTTCATCGAGCAAGAGTATCAGGCCAGCTTCTGCCTCGCCCGCCTCAGCGAGCCGGTAGGTTTCAGCGACGGTCCACAAGACCATGCGACGGACGGATTCGAGATATGGGAATGTCGGCAGCAAGAGCCGTTCATCG
>JABJQE010000317.1 GCA_018663565.1 Phycisphaerae bacterium | reverse complement strand
CTTGGATACGTGAGTGTCAGTGCCCCGTTGCTCACTCGAAATTGATCCCGGCTCACTCGCCGCAGCCACATCCTTCTCGCTCGTGAAGGTCGAAATAATGCTCCCTGCCAGTTCGGGCGATGGAGCGGTGCCGTGATGGTCGAGCAGTTTGAGACCGTTCCATGGCGTGGGGTTGTGCGATGCTGTCATCACCACTCCGCCCGCCGCCCCGGTGACTCCAATCATGACGCCAACAGTTGGCGTAGCGACCACACCAAGATCAATCACATCACATCCGGTCGAGGCGAGCCCTTCCGCTGCTGCGGCCGAGAGGTCAGCCCCAGATGGCCGGCTATCGCGACCAAGGCACACCGTTGGTGTCGCGTCATTCGTCGCGACGAGCCGCTCGCCCCAGCACGCGGCAAATCGACTCGCCACCGCGGCGGTCATCGTCTTACCAACAATACCGCGGGCCCCCGACACACCGAGCATGAATGGCGATTCGCTCATGAGATCAACTCCACTGCATACGTAGCCTCGCACCCCGCAGCTTCAGTAACCGATACTTCACAAGACACCAGACCGCTCGGAAGACTGGGCCGAACAGTCGTTGCAATGTGCATCGCCACATGCTCCGCAGTTGGGTTCAGCGCGTCAAACGGGGCAATATCGTTGAGGTTGCCATCCTTGAACGGAGCAATAACCTGCTCAAGCACACGCTGTAAGAGATGAAAGTCACACAGCAACCCATCGGCATCGAGCGTTGGGCCAGTAACCACTAATCGCACCCGCCAATCGTGCCCGTGCAACGACTCGCGGCTTCCACCAATCACAATGGCGTGAGCTGCGGAGAACGTACGTTCGGTTTGCAGGCTATACATGAGCCGTGCAGGATATCGAGAATGGGGATTGAGAAGCCAGTCGACGAACTGACCACCTCATTCCAACCTCTCAATTACGACTTCGCCGCCACGAAGGTGTGACTACTCGCCCCACGCCACGCGGCGAGGCATGGCTGACCCGACAAATCGCATCTCTGGCACATCTTCAATGTCAAGATCGGTCTCAACGATGCCATCTGGAAATACGACCAGGTCAATTGTGGCGTGCGTTAGCCAGCGGCCATCTCGGTAGGTCAACCGAAACGGTTTTTGTGGCATGACTTGCCCGGACACATTTTGGGTCACGCCGTCCATCATGGGCCAACTGTCCACCCCGTCCTCCCAATCGAGTGACTCATTCAACTGATTCCAGCGAAGTGTGGTCCAGGTTCCGTCGGCAGCTTGAATGGACAGATAGTCCGACTCCAGAACCGCATCGGTCGGTCCGGTTGGCAATGGAAGAAAATCTACACCCCCACGAATCATCATCTGTGCTCGCTCGACAACAAGGCGACCGGACACGTTGGCTGATACGCGTTCTGCTGATCGGCGGTACGTCTCAAAACTTGCTCGCAATGCCATCATTGTGGCCGTGAGCAACGCAACACTAATTGCCAGAGCGATCAACATTTCCAGAATGGAGAAGCCGCGGCGGCGGGATTGTTCCTTCACCAAGTGCCCCCTTCATACCACGTCACGGATTGTGGGCTAGTTTGCAACGGCCATGGAATGCCATCAGGAAGCTTGGCGTCTTCGTCATACCGAATCGTGATCTGACCAAACCCACCAAAGCCAGGGTCGTTCACATCCACACCCTCCATATCACCATCGTCGTTGCCGAAGTACCCCAGCGTAGTATTGAAGGCGTCAGGTGTACCACCATAGGCCAGTGGGCCTTGCGACTCGACCGGTCGGAACGTAGTCAGCAGAGTGCCGTGAATGTCAGCAGACCCACGAACATCAATCAAGCCCGTCACGATAGTCCCGGACAATTTGACCTTGGTCGTTGTGTCACTATCAAAATTGCCAACATCAACAGACCAGCCGGGCAGCATCATGCTTGTCTTGGCCATCTCTTCACGATTAGCTTCTGGCATGGCCAAGAGCAGGCCCTGTAAGACAGCGGCGTCTGGCTCAGCGAGCATATCCTCGTCCTCTGGATCAATAAAGAATCGAGTGTTGCCAGTCAACTGCACCTTATTGCGCCAGTGCGTGTACTCCAATGGCCGGTCACCGGCGAGCGTACCGAGGAATGTGCATCCATCAAAACGGAGATTGTTCGAGAATGGAGTCGTGTCGGAGTAGGTCGTGCCATTGATATCAACCGTCATCTCCGGGAAACGAAGCTGCGGCACGCCACCCGGCCCGAGTTCACGAGCTCCGACATAATTCCAATCGTCATTCGTGCAAGCTTCGGTCGTCTCAATCCACGCTACACCGATGAACCAACAATCTACAAAGAGGGCATTGGCTCCCATTGGAATCTTGACGTCACTAAAGATCATATTGCGATACACAGGCCGATCAAAGATGTCATACGCGCCAACTGATCCCCACGGCACGGCTTCTGGGTCAGTCGTTTCGCCGCCCCAGCCTCCGTTCGTTGTCACTTGGGTCGAGAATGGAATGGCCGCATTCGCCTTGTCCTCGTACCACGTTGTGGAAGTGAGAAACATGTCACTGGTCAACGAGACGAGTTGTGGATCCGCGACACCAAAGGTAGAAGGAGCCCGCGATTGACTCGGTCGAATCACGCCTTCGGCGCGAGATTGCCACGATGCAGATCGAGCAGATTCCCACGAAGCCGCATCGACTGCAAAGCTCAGATGGCCCCGAATCTTGGCGTACCTATCCCTCGAGTCGAGCACGCCATCGTTGTACCCCATTGCCATATCGAGCGAATTCACAACGCCATCTTGATTGCGATCTGGATTGGCCCCGTCAAGCATCTCAGCCAGATCATCATCGACAGAGAACTCATCGATCATTGCCCCATACCCAGCGGCCTGCGCCATGGCAGGGTCGTATACGACTTGATCGTCTTCGTCTGTATCGAACACACCAAGAAACAGATCGAAGTCATCCACATACTGATCGCCATCATGGTCCTGCAGCGCTGGATTCGCGCCGAGCGCGACACCTTCACTGGCATGTGAGGGTCGCATTCGACCATCACCGTCTGCATCACCTGTTTGAACAATGGCGTGCAACGAATCGAGTAATGGATCAAGTGTGACCGTATCAAGATCATAAAAGTCACTTCGCAGAACCAACGGGTCGCCGTTCTCAGGAGAGAGTTCACCCACAACGGTTCCGTACAACGCCCCAATGGGGCCGTCAACAAGCACGTTTTTGCCAATCATGATTCGGCTTTGACCGATGACCGCGTACTCAATACGTTTTTCCAACATGAAGTCCATTTGCACAAGTCGCTGCACATCATCAAACATGCCGCGACTCGTTACGCGTACTCCGCTTCCATCAGCCAACATCTCATACTTCAGTTGGAACCATGGCGAAATGTTTCCCTCGTGAATGGCGATGCCCTGCGAGTACACAATGCCTGCGATTTCATCAAGAACTGGTTCCACCGCGACGCCATCTTCAAGCACCACGCCATGCGAGTCATGCCACACATGCGCATCGAAAATAGCGTGCATGACACCTGTACCACTCGCTACTGGAACCTCATAGCCATCAACCGGCTGTGTATCGATCGTGCCATCAGCGGCCACCCATGTGCCACGCCAGAGTCGATCGCCAAATCCATCCGCGAGACTGCCTGCTTCAACGATGAATCTGGAAGACTCTCGGCCGAGTCGCCAGGCCGCTGCTTGCAGTCCACTTTCCGCAGCACTCAGGCTGCGAGAAACTCGCACCGCAGATTCAGCACTTCGCACATTTCCTTCAGACACAATGGCCATAACCGCCGTGAGTGATGCCACGAGCGCCATGAATATCATGGCGAGCACCGAGGACACGCCGCGGCGATTAGATTGATTTGTGTGCGACATCATTGGACATGCACCCATGTAACTGTTGTCATCAATTCGCCAGGACTCGTGGGTTGATCAAGCCAGTACACATCGACCGTGACCCGAACCGCCTCCGATGTGCCGTCGGCCACGACGGTGGCGAGACTAGTTGGATCAACTGACTGCACCTGCACAGATTGTCGCCACTGGTTCATGCTAGGAATCACCTGACCTGCAGAGTCAATCGGCCCAGTGCCAGCCCACCCAGAAATATCAAGCCCGTCGTAGTCATCTATATCATCCCAGTCGGCCACGGCTGCCTCGCCAGGCTCTGGACCCCATGTATCGGTTCCAGTCACTGGATCAGCGGTAGTGAGCACCATTGTTCGCTCTCGAATTTCGCCGCCAAGACGCGCCGCCTGCGCGGCTCGCTCGCCCCAATAATTCTGCTTGCTAAACGATTCATTTGCAGCAAGCATCGCAAGCATCGCGGTCGACACGATGATGATGGCGAGACCGGTCTCCACGAGCGTGAATCCGCGGCGACTCGATGTACTTCGCGCGTGAGGCCTCATCCGGACACCAACGAACTCATCTTGAAGATGGGCAGAATAATAGCCATTGCAATGAAGCCAACGATTGAACCCATGATGACAATCAAGATCGGTTCGATCATGCTCGTCATGGTCTTGATGGCATCACGCAAGGCCCGTTGATAGAACTCCGCAACTTCTTCGAGCACTTCGCCAAGGCGACCCGACTCTTCGCCGGCGGCAACCATTTGCACTACCGACCCAGGAAGTAAAGGTGAGCCATCGAGTTCTTCGTGTAGCTTGCGGCCCTCACGTACAGACGACTGGACTCGCATCCAGAGATCTCGGTACATCCGGTTGCCTGCAATGTCGCCAGTCACGCCCACTGCGTCCAACACTGGAACGCCTGCATTGAGCAACTCACCCATTGTCTGCAATGATCGACTCACATACAACGCGCGAAACATGCGTTTAAAGAGCGGCGCGATCAACTTGATTCGATCAAGCCACAACTGACCCACATCTGTTCGCAGTCCAGCCATTAGCCCGATGATCGCCACCACAAGAGCTCCGACGAGCAAGACCCAGTTGTTGACCATCCAGGCGGACAAGCCAAGCAACAACTTTGTTGGCCCAGGCAATATCTCTTCCTTGCCCTCAAACACAACGCCAAATCGCGGCAACACAAAGGTCAACAAGAATACGGTCACGCTAATCGCCATCGTTGCAATAACGCCCGGGTAGATACTGGCACCCACGACCATCTTGCGGGTCTCGAGCTGTTGGGCAATGAATGAGGCAATTCGGTCAAGCATCTTGGCAAATGAGCCGGACATTTCCGAGGCCTTCACCATGTTGACATACAACGGATTGAACAGTTTTGGGTACTTCGCAATCGCTTCAGAAAATGACTTGCCAGATTCGATGTCTGCGCGAATCTGATGAATGACTCGACGAAACTTTGGGTTCTTCACCTGATCCGCAATGCCATCAAGCGCCATTCGCAAGTTGATGCCCGCCCGAACCATGACGGCAAGTTGCACAGTGAAGTCAAGCACATCCTTCTGAGTAGGACCGCTGCCAGTATTGAGTACTTCGACCACCCGCTTCCAGTCAATGCGGCGATCTACAACTGGAATCAGTTTCAGCACATGATGGCCTTGTTGCCGAAGCGCCATCGCCGCCCCCGAGGCCGAATCGGCGGCGATCTGCCCCGACTCAACACGGCCCTGCGCAGTACGAACTTCCCATTGATAACTCGGCATACGTAATGGTCAGGCCGCGAGGGCCTGCTCCATGGCAATAGGATGTGCTGCTCGGGTAACAGCATCCTCACGGGTAATCAGGCCGTTGAAGCACAACTCAGCAATTGAGGCATCAAGGGTGGTCATGCCAAGGCCTCGACTCGTCTCAATCACATTGGGTATTTCAAATGTTCGATTTTCTCGAATGAGGTTTCGAACAGCGGGCGTACACAAGAGAATCTCAACGGCAGGCACCATCCCCTCGCCGTCACTTCGTGAGAACAGCGTCTGAGACAACACGGCTTGCAAGGTATTGCCAAGCATCGCGCGGATTTGATTCTGTTGGTTCGCTGGATACATGTCGATAATGCGTTCAACCGTTTGACTCGCGCTGACCGTATGCAATGTCGAGAGCACCAAGTGCCCTGTTTCGGCCGCGCTCATCGCGAGGGCTGTCGTTTCGAGGTCTCGCATTTCACCCACGAGAATGATGTCTGGATCCTGCCGCAAGGCGTGCTTGAGGCCGGACGCGAACGTTGGCATATCTTCGCCAAGCTCCCGCTGCTCAATCAGACACTGCCGTGATTCGAAGGTGTATTCGACGGGGTCTTCGAGCGTAATGATGTGCTTTCGCTGATGTCCATTAATGGCCTGAACGATGGCGGCGAGCGTAGTTGACTTACCTGAACCCGTATCGCCCGTCACCAACACAAGCCCGCGAGGAAGCATCGCGAATTGCTGCACCACACGGGGCAAGTTGAGATCCTCAAGCGGTGGAACCTGGTCCCGGATGGAACGCATTGCCATCGCGAACCCACTTCGCTGGCGATGGATGTTGACGCGATATCGCCCAATACCATCGACGGCATAGGACAAGTCGAGATCCTTGTGATTCTCCAAGGCCGCTCGCTGAGCCTCGCTCGCAATGCTCGCAACAAAGCGATCGACGCAGAGGGCAGTCAATACCGGGCCCTCGAGCCCCCGCATGACCGTATCAACCCGAACCATTGGCGTATGCCCAGGGACGAGATGGATATCGCTCGCACCAAGATGGGCTGCCTGATGAAGGATGACGTCAAGATGCATGCGTTGGCTCCGGCCAAATGGCTTCCTGCCTCTGCATCGACCGGTGCCAGGATGCACCTGAGCCTTGCCCGGTCGATTCCACAATGATGCCACGATCGTGCCCCAAATAAGTCGTCCAACTAGAAATACCGGGACAGATGCGCCGAGCGCCGTGCGGAGCTCCCCCCTGCTCCCTCGCCGCGTGCTATCGTTCGCCCATGCCTCTTCGACTCCTCATTGTGCCATTTCTCCTACTTCTCACAGGCTGCAGCGCAGCACCGCTCGTTGGCCTCACGGGCGACGCTCACGTGACTAACCAAACAACCGCAGCGACCGCGGGCCTTGTTCACGTGCATGTAGAGAATCCCAACAAGACCCCCATCAAGTTGGTTGAATTCGATTACACGGTGTCTGTCTCGGGCCAACGATCTTGGACCGGTCGCCACTCAGGCGACATGGTGCTCGCGCCTGGATTTGACCGAATGGCAGAACTGCCGATCGTGCTCCCAGCTGGCAGCGGAGCAGGCACTCGCGTAAAGATCCATGGCTCTCTGCACTATCTCGATAGCAGCACGACTGCCGAGACAATGGCCGAGTGGGGGTATCGGCCAACTGCTTCCTTCTCGGGCGTTGCCACAATGCGGGCGAGAGCAGAACCAGTCGCAGATGCAAATGGTCCGTAAGTAGAACTGGACAGATAGCGGCGCATCGGTAGAATTCGCGCAGTGACACTCCTCCCCATTCTCAGGCGTACCGAGCATGCTGGCCATGACAATCACATTCCCCATCAGTGACCAAACCCCGCTTCAACTGTTGCTTGGCCACCTCCACGCAACACTGCACGCAGCATTCTGGCCAATTGACGACGAAGAGAATGAAAGCTACTTCGACGGCACGTCCGAATACACTGATCGCGACAACGATGATGAAACGAATGACGATGCGGATGACTATCTAGATAACGAAAGCGACGACACCGAGGAAGACGACGACGACCTTGGATAAGATCGTTGTACCTGACGCAAATCAGCTCCGTCCAGCAACCCATTTGTCATCAGGCCGAGACGCTTCACGGGCTCGCCCATGCACGCCACTCGCAGCCGCTTCTACAGCGGCGCACAAATGTTGCACTGCAGACAACTCGGCATACTCCGCCTGAAGCGCAGGCAACTCAATGGCCACCGCGCCAGCCTGACGAAAGAGGCGTCGATATGCATCCTTCATCGCGTCAACATGCGATTGCTCAAATCCATTTCGAAGCATGCCAATCACATTGACGGATCGCACCTCAGCCGGGTGCCCCTCAACAATCATGAATGGGGGGACATCTCGCGAAATTCGAGCAAGTCCGCCGACAAATGCCAGTGTGCCGATCGTCGCAAAGTGATGAACGCCCACGCCGCCGCCGATTGATGCCCCATCTTCAACCACCACGTGACCAGCCAACATAACTTGGTTCGCAATCACTGTGCGATCACCGATACAACAGTCATGCGCTACGTGGGCGCCGACCATGATCAGATTATTTGACCCAACAACAGTCTCGCCGCCGCCGTTTCCGGTGCCACGGTGGATTGTGACGTGTTCTCGAATGTCATTGTCATCGCCAATTCGGCAACACGTAGGCTCGCCAGCAAACTTGCGGTCCTGGGGCTCGCCGCCAAGAACGCACCCTGGGTGCAAACGGTTGCGATCCCCGAGTACGGTCCGTGCCTCAACCGTGACATGGCTCATCAATACAGAGCCTTCGCCAATACGAACATCAGCACCGATAACAGAATACGGGCCGACTTCCACACCTTCTCCGAGTGTTGCCGAAGAATCTATGAGTGCAGTGGGATGAATGCTGGACATCTTCATCAAGCGGCGATTCTGTCGCCGCGCTCCTCAGCCGTGCGCCTGGTCGGCATCCACCATCATGAATCGAATCTGTGCACCCGCTACCTCGCGGGCACCAACATGAGCCTTGCAACGAATAGAGGCCGTCCGCGTACTCGCCCGGATAGTCTCAGCCTCGAGAATCAACTGGTCACCGGGAGTCACTGGATGGCGAAGCTTCACGCGATCAAGACTCAATAGCACCGCGATCTTGCCTGTATGTTCAAGCGTTTGGCTCAGAAGCAAGCCGCCAAGTTGAGCCATCGCCTCCACAATCAACACGCCCGGCATGATTGGTGTGCCTGGATAATGGCCCGAAAAGAAAGGCTCATTGATCGTGACATTCTTCACGCCCACTGCCCGCTTATTGCCGTCAATTTCCACGACACGATCAACAAGCAACATCGGATAACGATGCGGCATGATTTGTTGAATGGCCCGAATATCCATCGTTCGACCGTCGGCAGCCCGCTTCGCTCGCTCGGCTTCTTCTGCTTGCTCTCGAATAGCACGACACATGCGGCGGTTTAGGGCGTGTCCCGACTTCTTCGCCACAAAGTGGCCGCATACTGGCCCGCCAACGAGCATGAGATCGCCGATCAGATCAAGCACCTTGTGCCGAACGGGCTCATCGTCAAATCGCCAGGCGTTATCAATCGGACCATCTTCGCCAATGACAAGCACATCCGCCGGCGACAAGTGGCTACACAAGCCCTGTTCTTGAAGTGATGCCGCCTCTTCAGCCAAGCTGAACGTACGTGACGAAGCGACCTCGTTGCTGTACTCAGTCGTACCAAGTGTAAATGCGAAGGACTGACGGGGAATACGGTCGCCATGTGACCCGTAGTCAAGTTCATAGAGAACGTGGAATTCGTCGCCCGTCGCGGGGAAGGCTGCGAGCATCGCGCCATCTTCATGCAATACGATCGGTTCGGTAATACGAAGTACATGTCGCGGAGCATCCTGCGCCTCGGTTCCAACACTCTCGATAGCTGCCAGAAACGAATCGGCACTCCCATCACCAAGTGGTACTTCAGGCCCATTGAGTTGCAGCAAAATATTGTCGATGCCACATCCACGCAATGCCGACATGCAATGTTCTATGGTTTCGATGACTGCGTCACCATTTCGAATAGCTGTTCGCCGATCTCGATCAATTGCAAACTCCACCTGAGCTGGAATTCGAACCGGTGGATCCAAGTCAATTCGTTCAAAGACAATGCCATGATCAATCGGCGCTGGCATCATCCGCAGCGTGGCGTCTTGGCCGTGCATCAATCCCTTACCAGACACCTCAGCCTCAGCAACGAGCGTACGCTGCGGATTGGCGATGCCTTCGGGAGATGTTTGAGGTTTAGATTGATCGGCCATTGAGTTCACAAACGCCAAGGCCTACGCGAGGTCAGGACGATTCCCGACGAGGCATGGAAGCCAGAAGATCGGGCAGTTTACGAAGGGCGGCCACCTCTCGCAAAGTCTGACGTGCTGGGCGGGCTGGCGTGCCCGCGTAATCCTTGCCCTCGGGCACATCCCGCATGACGCCGCTTGTGGCCGCTATGCGGGCACCGGCTCCAATTTTGACGTGTTCTGCAATACCCACCTGAGCCCCTAACACGGCTCCATCATCGATCTGGCACGATCCCCCAAGCCCCGCAAGGGCCGCTATCAGCACCCCCTGCCCGATTTGGACGTTGTGACCGACTTGCACCACATTGTCAATTTTGGTCCCGTCGCCTACCCGAGTCGGTCCAAACTTGCCCCGATCTACGCAGCTCCCAGCCCCGATTTCGACATCATTGCCAATTTCAACTGTTCCCAAATGTGGGATTCTGCGTGGCAGACCAGTTTCCGGATCTGGTCGAAATCCAAAGCCATCAGCGCCGACGACCGCCGACGGGTGCAGGATCGACCGATCTCCAAGCTCGCATGAAGCGCCGAGTACCGCATTGATACCAATCACAGCATGCTCGCCAACCCTCGCATTGTGCCCCACTACAGCCCCGGCATGAAGAACCACCCCATCCCCGATCCTCGCATGAGCTTCGACCACCGCTGAGGCGCCGATATGCACATCGTCTCCAAGCACAGCATCATCATGAACCGATGCTGTTGGGTGAATGCCAGGCCCTGGAGCCGGACGAAGCTCGGCCGCGACCGCCTCGAGCAACAACATGATGCCAATCTCAGCATCGTCCACCATAATCAACGTTCGTTCGCTCGCGTCGTGCCCGGGCACTTCAACGCCGCGGGTCACCAATGCGACCTTGGCCGACGATGCCTCCCATCGATTCGCCCACTTCCCGCTGGCAATAAAAACCAAGTCGCCAGCAGACGCATCGTCAAGTCCGGCAAAGCCCGTCAACATGCGGTCGCCACAGCCAACGAGTTCACCGCCTAGTCGCTCGGCGATGCCAGCTGCGGTGAGCATACTCAGTACATCGCTCACATCAATTCCCGTGAGCTGCACGCCACTGCGTGTTCATAAAGTCGATGAGGGGTTGCGTGACATCAATCGTATTGCTCGCAAAGAGCACCCGACGTGCTGAGATATCGCCAAGCACATCACGGCTGTCCTCTGGTATTGGAATGGCTGAGTCATTCATCAGAATGAGTCCATATCCATCTTGCTTAGACAACGATCCACTTGCATCACGAATATGGTTGTAAATCCGCAGCATGGCTCGCTGCTTTGTGCGAGCTTCTCGCATGTCAGCCAAGCTCATAAAGGCTCGAAGATCAATTGCCGCTTTCTTGACAACCCGCTGCGCGTCGATGTACTTGGGCGTGCCGACTACAAAGTCCTCAAGATCAGCATCAAGGGCTTCAAGTTCAGTTGACCGCTGCTTGAGGTTCTCTTGGAACTGGTCTGCGGCAACCTGCGAGCGATCAACTTCGGCCTGCCACTCCTCAAGCGACTCAAGCACACGCGGAAGGTCCACGGTACCGACAATAGTCGGGCTCGCCATTAATCGGCCAGCGAGCGCTTCCCAACCAACGAAGCTCGTTGCGAGAACCGCTACGGCCACACTCATTCCTACTAGGTGTCGTTTCATTGAAATCAATCCTCTTGGGTGTCTCAGGGAGATTGGGGGCTATAGGCATTGTTCATGCGAATGATGACGTCTCTGGTGCGATCGATGCGTGGCGCCGCAAATGCGATGCGCCGCATAGCGATTTGCTGGCGAACCTGCTGCTCAAGTGGCGGAGCCTCTGGATCCATCGACGTCTGAATACCGCCCGATGAATCATGCACAAGCACAAGATCAATGCCATCAGACTCGGCCATGTGCTTCACGGCCGCCATGATGTCAACATAAAGTTTTTCGAGCAGCAGTGCTCGTTCGCTATCAAGTTCCTGCTTCATCAGCTCATTCCACGCCATGAACTGAATGAGTTCAGCATCAACGCGTTCCTCAGCGGCGAGGCGCTCGATAGGGGTCGTCAATGCGGCAAACTCTTCCTGCAAGATGCGGAGCTTTGCCTGGCGAGTATCAACTTCTACTCGGATTGCTTCGCCCCGTGCTCGGAGTTGCGCTTCCGCATCGGCTCGCTCTGCAAGGCCGCCCATCACGCCGCTGAGATTCACAACAGCAACAGGGCCGCTGCTGGATCGCTGGGCCGCGGCGCCCGGCAACAGGCCAACTGTGAGCAGGCCTGCTGCCACAAGACCAACCATGGAAAAGGACATTCTGGCACGCTGTTGCATCTCAAACCTCCAACTTCTGCGAATGAGTCCGAATACTAGAACGGAAGATCCGCAGAGAAACTAAAAAACTGCGTTTGGTCACCCTCTTGTTTGACCAGTGGAACTGCGATATCAAAGGCTAGGGGAGTTGGTCCAAGTTGGGAAATATACACCCGCAAACCAAGACCCACCGACACTCTGTATTGATCAACCCCAGGATCAGCAGTGACCGTGCCTGAATCGATAAACACCACACCGTCAAGCAATTCGCCCATGAGCGGCCGCTGGTACTGAGCACCAAGAAAGGCAACAAATGTGCCCCCAATCGGCGTGTCGGTCAAAACGCCAGCCGCATCGTACCCCTTCGGGGAAATCGTCCTAAATTCGAAGCCTCGGAATGAGCGACCGCCCAGATAGAACCGCTCATAGGTTGGCGATTCTCCACCAAAGATTGTGCCGAGTTGTCCATCGAGCCGCAAGGTAGACACGCAGCCGAGGAAGTCGCGGTGCAGCGCGAGATAGGTCGTGTAATCAACCGACACCCGATTGAAGTTGCGATCGCCTCCAATCGCTCCCCAGTTGGTGAGATTCAATTGCGTTCGGCTGCCCCGAGTCGGACGAGCCATGCGATCAATGGTAGTGCGAGTCAGCACCAATCCAGTGCTGATAAGTGTCTCAGGGCCCGCATCGGCACGGATCTCAACGGGCTCATCCGCCGCAAAATCTGTGAGTTTAACCTTGGCTGCGTCGAGCCGCAGCGAGGCATACCACACATCCCCGAGCCGCCGACTAAGCACCGCCCCAACTGAACTTCGCGCTTCGGTGTAGCCGCCGCCCGATCCCGAATAGATACGCCTGAAGTACCCGGCTGAGCCGCCAAGCGAGTAAGGCGTCCCCAAGATCCGAGGCTCAGTCAAACTAATGTCGTAGGCGAAAATCTCGGTGCCCGGCTGGAAGTTCATCGCGAATCGCTGGCCAGCACCACGAAAGGCTCGGCCGCGGGCAAATTCGCCAAACGTCTCAGGAACATCAAACAGATCAAAGTTGTTCTGCGTGAGCGAAATATTGCCTAGTACACCAGAGTCAGATCCGATGCCAACGCCAAAATTGATTGAGCCAGTGTTCTTCTCTTTGATCTCAATAAGCACATCTCGAACATCTGAATCATTGGCTTCCGGTGCCTGCACGGTGACGACCGCATCCCCAAAGAG
>JABJQE010000042.1 GCA_018663565.1 Phycisphaerae bacterium | reverse complement strand
GCGGTCAGTCGAATGACTACGGCTTCGAAATTCGCCGACTCAAGGTGAAGTTCTCAGGCCACATTGTTGATCCTAGCTGGACCTATAAGATCTCGATTGTGAACCAGCGAGACTCCCAAGGAAGCAATGGGAGCTCCAACACGATGTATGTGGAGGATGCTTGGCTTACAAAGACATACGACTCCGGCTTGTATTTTAAGGTCGGCCAGTTCAAGGCGCCCTTTCTTCGAGAAGAGTTGGTCTCGAGCAGTGCGCAACTTACGGTTGAGCGATCCATGATCAATAACCAGTTCACCTACGGCTGGACCCAGGGAGTCGAACTTGGATCAAAGGGCGATGGATTTTGGTGGCGAGCGATGTATCTTGACGGGCCAAATTCGGCCAACACCCAAGCCCAAGGGTTAGGCAATGATGTGGCCTCGATCGTTGCTCGTGCTGACTGGCGACTTGACGGCAGCTGGAGCGATTGGAAGTCATTTACTGGTTACGGTAAGAGTGACTCGTATGCATTTGTCGGAGCAGCTGCGCAGTGGTTTAATCGGAGTAATCGCAGCGTGACTTCAACGGAGTACGGCGGCTTTGATGGCAACCGCACCCTTGGCTTGACGGTTGACGGCTCTGTTGGCGGAGAGGGCTGGACTTTCTACAGCGCCTTTGTGTGGGCCAACAACAAAGGCTCTACGTTTACTACAGGTCCTGACAGTAATCATGCGTGGGGCGTCGTTGTTCAAGGTGGCGTCATGGTCGATGATGACACTCAACTTTTTGCCCGGTACGAGGTCGGCGATATCGAAGGCTATAACCAAGGGAATGCCAGATATGCCAACGGCCGTAGCTTGAGCAACAACGGTCAACGCACTGGTCATGACAGCACACTGACTGTCGGCTTCAACAACTGGTTTGCGGGCAAGAGTGTGAAGTGGACCACGGACTTTGGATACGCGTTCTCGACGCTCAACAATGGCGGAACTGAAGCGCCACACGCCGACTACGTATCAAGCGGCAACGACTGGCGAGAAGACAATGCAGGCGAAAGCGGCCAGTGGCTCATCCGCAGTCAGTTGCAACTGCTCTTCTAATTTGATTCATCCCTTCTCTCGCTGTGCCAACGACTTACAAGGAGGTTTTTTTGTCAGTACTGTCGTGACAATGAGATAAACCGGCCGTTGGCCGGTTTGCGGTGTAAGTTTGGCGGGCTCGGAGGAGTTCGGCGACTGACCAGGCCTGGGCTGGGCAGCCGTGTGGGTGGTGGGGGGCTTCGGCGTCGTATATTTCGGCGATTTGGCCGATGCATCCGTGGTCGAGGGAGTTGATGAGGTGGGCGGTGCACAGGGTAATCTCGGTCGTGGCCTGCTCGCGTGATTCACTGGTGCGCGCGATGGCGTCGCACCAGGGGCCGATGAGCCATGGCCACACGGTGCCGTTGTGATACGCGGTGTCGCGCGCGGTCATGTCGCCCTCGAAGCGGGGCTGATAGTTCGGATCGGTTGGTGAGAGTGTCCGGAGGCCGTACGGTGTGAGCAAGTGCTCCCGAACGGTCTCGACAACTGACCGTTGTGCTTCGGTGCTGAGGGGTGAGTGTGGCAGCGAGACGGCGAAGATTTGGTTTGGGCGAATGGATGCATCGCCGTGCCACGATTTTCCATTCTTGGTAAGGATGTCGTAACAACATTGGAGATCGTCATTCCAGAAGGCGGCAAAGGAGGTGGATGTGCGATCGGCTTCCGCTAACAGTCGGCCCTGATTGTGATCGTCCAGAAGCGACGCGATGAGACGGAGACCACTGTGCCACAACGCCGAGAGCTCGACAGGCTTACCGATGCGTGGCGTGAGAGCAACGCCGTTAATTCGAGCATCCATCCAGGTCAGCGCCTCGCCTTCGATTCCGGCTTCAATGAGGCCATCTTCGGCAATGCGGACTCCGGGGCAGTTTCCTGCAAGATGCGCATCAATGATTGTCATCGCGACGCCCAGTAGGTCGGCCGCGCCGGGTGATGATGATCCGCCAGATGCCTTTATCCACGCATGCAACGCGTGCAGAAACCAGAGGCTCGCATCCGCCGTGTTGTAGTGTGCTGTGTGGAGGTCACGGTCATCGAATCGATTCGGAATGAGACCATCCTTGATGGATCCGGCAAAGGTCTCCAGGACGAGGCGTGCATCATCAAGTCGACCTGTCTGAATGAGTAGCCCAGGCAGCGAGATCATCGCATCGCGTCCCCAGTCTGCAAACCACGGATAGCCCGCGATGATTGACATGCGAGGTGTCGTTGGCGATGACGATGTGCGTGCGACGACAAACTGATTCGCGGCGAGGACGAGACGCTCGTCGACTGGTCGGATCATGTGTCTATTTGATGTGGGAGCGATCGGCACAAAGGCATCCATCTCGGCGGTTAACTCGAATCGAGGCTGCGCGGTAGTGAGCGGTATCTCAAGTGTGGACGCGACGATCGAGCACTCTTCGTGGTCGTACCCACGGTCTTGTTCCACTGGGTATTCGAATCGCTCCCACCATTGTGGTTCACCAGACCACCGTCCACACGATGCCCTGAGGACAAGCGCATTATCGTCACGCATCACACGTAGCGTGCGGCCAGACCGTTTGCATGTCACGGCATCTGTTGGCGTGTGTTGTAATGCGTGGAAGTCACGAAGCAAAACGAGTGGCTGAACCCGGAGCATCGCCGACTCAGTCAGACCCTCTGCACACCACTGAATAACGCACGCGTTGAATCCATACTTGAGCGAGAGCGTTTTCGAGACTGTGACGCCGCCTGGTAGATTCCATCTCCATATCGCTGAGGTTAGATCACATGAGAACGAGAGCAGTCGGGTCCATCCGTCCGGATGGAGTGAAGCTTGATCGCCAAAGAGAAATGTTGAGAGTTGAATTTCGGCGGATCCCGGCAGCATGATGCTGTCGACCGTGCCGTGGAGCGCGACCACTCGATCAACAGGTGGAGTCGCGGCGGCTACAAGAAGTCCGTGGTATCGCCGAGTGGGAGCGCCGCACGCTGTGCCCATCGCATATCCACCGAGGCCGTTGGTCAGCAGCCACTCTCGTTGGAGTTCGGGTTGAGCTTGGGAAGAATGCACCGGTCTTAGCCGCGACGAAGCGCGTCCATATGCATCGTGAGTCGACGCGTGGTGGCATCACCTTGCGTTGCTGAGCCATCAACCACACCCGGCAAGATCTCGGTGGCGAGGTGTTTGCCAAGTTCAACACCCCACTGATCAAATGAATCGATTCCCCACACTGCGCCCTGCACAAAGACTCGGTGCTCAAAGAGGGCGATTAGGCGGCCGAGTGTGGCGGGGTCGAGTTGGCGGTAGAGGAAGGTTGTTGAGGGGCGATTCCCGGGCATGACTTTTTGCGTGGCAAGCGTGCTGATGTCGCTCTCACTGAGCCCGGTTTCCTCTAGTTCAGCCCTAATGTTGTCTAGGCCGTGGCCTCGAGCAAGGGCTTGGGCTTGTGCGAGGCAATTGGCGAACAGGATGTCATAGCGGTCGTCATCGACCGATTCGGTTGGCGTTGCGGCAACAAGAAAGTCACACGGGACGAGTGTTGTGCCTTGATGCAGCATTTGGTGGAAGGAGTGCTGTCCATTGGTTCCAGGTTCACCCCAGACGATCATGGCGGTGCCTTCGGTGGTTGGCGAGCCATCGATTCGGGTGCGTTTGCCGTTGCTTTCCATTTCGAGTTGTTGGAGGTAGGCCGGCAGGCGATGCAGATGTTGGTCATAGGGCAGTACAGCGCGAGATTGGCAGTCCCAGCATTCGCGGTACCAGCAGTCCATGAGTCCCAGGAGTATTGGAATGTTCTTGTGCATGGGCGCATCGCGGAAGTGGCAGTCCATTTCATGCGCGCCCTTAAGGAGTGCGGTGAACTGGTTGAATCCGATAGCCATGGCAATCGAGAGTCCAATCGCAGACCACATGGAATACCGTCCGCCAACCCAGTCCCAGAACTCGAACATATTGTCAGTGTCGATTCCGAACGCGGCCACACGATCAGCGTTGGTTGAGACGGCTACAAAGTGTCTCGACACGGCAGTTTCGCCAAGGGCCTTGGCAATCCAACGTCGCGCCGCATGGGCATTGGTCAGCGTTTCTTGGGTGCCGAATGTCTTGGACGCGATGATGAACAGCGTCGTCTGTGGATCAAGATCTCGAATCGTGTCGGAGAGGTGGGATGGATCTACATTCGATACAAATCGAACGCGAAGACCATTAGACCACCATGGCCGGAGTGCTTCTGTTGCCATGGCTGGCCCAAGATCTGAACCACCGATGCCAATATTGATAACGGTTTCAATGCGTTGGTCTGTAGATCCACGCCATGTGCCATTGTGGACGGACTCGCAAAATGCTTGCATCTTGCGAAGCACCGCATTGACTTCAGGCATGACATTCACACCACCTGCAAGAATGGGGCGGTCCGATTGATTGCGAAGAGCAATATGCAGGGCTGCCCGGCCTTCTGTTGTATTGACAGGTTCACCGGAGAACATGGCATCGCGCAGGGCCTCAACACGTCGCTCACGAGCGAGGTCGAAGAGTAACTCAAGTGTCTGATCTGTAGCGAGGTGGCGTGTCAGGTCAACATGCAGATCACCGAGTTGGTGGGTGAAGTGTTGGTCACGATCCGCCGCATCGATAAGCGAGGCTAGGGAAATGCCATCGAGCTCCTGGCGGTGTGATCGTAGTGTGTCCCAAGCTTCGCTCATTGGTCGTCCTCCCAGAGACGAGAGCCTCCGACGAAGGCGTTGGCATTACTTCCACGTTCACATCGTGGAGGAAGCTCGTCGAGTTTTTTGACATTACCGCCGCCAAGCACGACGTAGTCAGGGTCGATGGCCGACACGAATTGATCGACGACTTCAAACACCACATCACGCCATGCGTCGAAGCCCAGGCGCTTGAGCCCGCGTTTGCCTGTGAAGTATTCAAAGCACTTGCCATCTTTGAATGGCATGTGGCCGAGCTCAAGAGGCTCCAGATGCCCATTCTGAATCATGGCAGAACCAAGTCCGGTGCCGAGGCCAAGAAAGAGCATGCGGCCGCCGTGATAACTGCCGAGTGCTTGCATGGCCGCATCGTTCATAATGCGGACCGGGCAGCCAAAGGCCGCCTCAAAATCAAACCCCACCCAGCCGGGGCCGAGGTTGGTCGGGTTGAGTAGCGGTTTGCCGCCAATGACTGGCGATGGATATCCAATCGAAACGGCCTCCCAGGACCAGCCTTCGCAGACATCCGTGACAGTCTGCACCATGACCTCGGGCGTGAGGTGTTTCCCCGATTTGACCTTCCGCCGTTTCTCGGCGCCGGAGCGAAGGATCTTGAGGTTCGTACCGCCAATATCAATGGTGAGAATGTCCACAGCGAGCACGATACTGCACCGAGCTGCTCGCCATCTCCTGCTCTCGACCCCTCCAACTCTCGTGTCGAAGCCGAGCCCCCATTTCCGCTATCGTGCCCGCTTTGGAGGCCTCTCTCATGCGTGTCGTACTTGCTGGTGATCATGCAGGATTGACGATGCGAGCCACGCTCGCTGAAGTCGTACGTTCGCTTGGCCATGAGGCGGTACTCGTGGGCCCCGAAGAGGGCGAGCGGGTCGACTTTCCAATCGCGGCTGAGGCACTCTGTACCGAATTGATCACCGGACGCGCTCAACGCGGCATTTTGCTGTGTGGGTCCGGTGCTGGCATGACCCTCGCCGCAAATCGCTTTCCCGGCATCCGAGCTGCGACCGCGCATGACACCTACACAGCTCACCAGATGGTCGAGCATGATGCCGTCAACGTCTTGACGCTTGGCACGCGAGTCATTGGACCCGAGCCAGCAATTGAGATTACTCGCGCTTATCTGCTCGCCGAGTTCCAACCGCTCGATCGATATCGCCGTCGTCTTGCACAGATTATTGACATTGAGAGGAGAAGGACTGTGAACCCGCTCTACACACTCACTCAAGCTGGACAAGCGGCCTGGCTCGATTACATCCGCCGCGACATTCTTGATGATGGCACGCTCGCTCGCTACATCAGCGACAACTGTGTGACCGGTTTAACAAGCAACCCGTCGATTTTCGACAAAGCCATCTCAGGCAGCGATCTGTACGACGACTCGATGTCGGGAAGCGATGCCGAGTCGATCTTCTTTGATCTTGCCATTGACGATCTCTCGCGAGCTGCCGACTTGCTGCGTACAGCGTGGGATGTTACAGATGGCAACGACGGGTGCGTTTCACTTGAGGTATCCCCGCTTCTTGCGGCCGATGCAGCAACGACTATTGAGCAGGGCACATCACTCTTTGCCCGAATGGGCCGCGACAATCTTCTGATCAAGGTGCCCGGCACGCCCGAGGGGGCCGAAGCAGTCGAAGAACTGATCTTCCGTGGGGTAAACGTCAATGTCACATTGCTCTTTGATGAGGCTCAATACCGTACTGCGGCCGAAGCCTATATTCGTGGCATTGAGCGACGACTTGAGGCAGGACTTGATGCGAAAGTGTTCTCCGTGGCTTCTGTGTTCGTGTCGCGATGGGATACGCCAACAGCAGATCTTGTGGGCGATGACTTGAAGAACAAGTTGGGCGTGGCCTGCGCCACTCGGTGCCACCGCGCGTGCGAAGAACTCTTCACGAGTGACCGATTCAAAGCGATGGAAGCCAAGGGTGCTCGGCGGCAAAAGCTGTTGATGGCGAGTACGAGTACGAAGGACCCATCGCTTCTAGATACGACCTATGTCACGGCGTTGATTGCCGTTGATTCAATCAATACGATTCCAGAGCCAACGCTGATTGCCTTTGCCGATCATGGCATCGTCGATGGTGTTCTGAACGAAGCGTCATGGCAAGAGGCAGATCGGGTGATCGCGGGCTATGAGGCAGCTGGCGTTGATATCCCGGCACTTGCTCTGAAGTTGCAGACCGAAGGGGCGGATGCATTCGTCGCGTCGTGGCGGCATCTTCTTGAAACCATAGAGTCGAAACTTGGCAACTTGCAGTCGACATAGTCCTCAGGAGTAGAAGGGGTCCCGCCATGCAATTGGCAATGATTGGTCTTGGGCGTATGGGCGCCGGCATGGTCCGGCGATTGATTGCCGCGGGGCATGATTGTGTCGTGTGGGATGTGAACCCCGAAGCCGTCGAGGCATTAGTGCAAGACGGAGCGGTTGGCGCCGCAACGATTGAAGAACTTGCTGCGAAAATGGACCTGCCACGCGTTGTGTGGATGATGGTTCCCGCCGGCATTGTCGATGCGGTCATTGAATCAGTGGAACCACATCTGACTGAAGGTGACGTACTGGTTGATGGTGGCAACAGCATGTGGCGTGACGATATTCGTCGCGGGAAGGAACTTGCAGATGGCGGTATCCATTACGTAGACGCAGGCGTAAGCGGTGGTGTTTGGGGGCAAGAACGCGGGTATTGCGTCATGGTTGGCGGTGATGATCACGCCGTCACATTGGTAGAACCAGTGGTGCAGTCTCTTGCACCCGGAGTTGAAGCGGCCAGCCGAACGCCTGGATGTAGCGGCGAACCATCCTCGGCCGAGCAAGGATGGTTGCATTGTGGACCAAGCGGAGCGGGTCACTTCGTCAAGATGGTGCACAACGGCATTGAGTACGGCGCGATGGCCGCCTACGCTGAAGGACTCGGAGTGCTGAAACACGCCTCGGCTGGCCTGCGAGATCGAGATGCCGACGCTGAAACGACGCCCCTGCGTCATCCCGAAGCATATCAGTACGAACTTGATTTGCCTGCTATTACAGAGTTGTGGCGGCGGGGCAGCGTCATTGAGTCGTGGCTGCTTGACTTGACTGCTGCGGCACTTCATGAAGATCCATCGCTTGATACTTTCAGCGGCCGCGTGTCAGATTCTGGAGAAGGTCGCTGGACACTCGAAGCCGCAATCGAAACCGGTGCGCCAAGTCCAGTTCTTGCTGCGGCGTTGTTCCAGCGATTTGCATCACGGAACGAGGATGAGTTTGGAAGGCGTGTGCTGTCTGCAATGCGGCACCAGTTCGGCGGTCATGTTGAGAAGAAGTCATGAGCCGGCAGCGTGCTGACGCCTTTGTCATATTTGGTGTGACTGGGGATCTTGCGCATCGGAAAATATTGCCATCCCTATACGCCATGGAACGTCGCCACGCTTTGCACGTTCCTATTGTTGGTATTGCTCGACAGGATATGACCCTGAGTGATCTGCTTGATCGGGCCCGAGATGGAATCGAGCGGTTCAGCGATGACGACAT
>JABJQE010000316.1 GCA_018663565.1 Phycisphaerae bacterium | reverse complement strand
CATGTCCAGAGCCGAGGCAAGCATCGAGGCCCACCGCACCTGGAGTGGCTGCATACTCGCCGCGGCATAGGCAATCATCATGACACCTGTCATAACTTGGTCAGCAGTCCCGCGTGGAAGTCGACCAGCCATTGACATGCAGTCGATGAGCGTCAGAGACTGCATGTGGTCCTTCTGCTTAGCGGCAATGCAAGACGCCTCATCGAGGCCAAGAATGGCCCGCCCAAACAGACCGGCTGCGGCTTCTTCCGCCGCCGATGGTTCATCGCCGCCACAGGCCATCGTACGCGCTGCGAGAAACCAGGTCGTCGCGAGGTCAAGATCGAGTTCGCTCATGCCATCACCCCACAATACTTCGCGAGCGACGCTGGGCACAATTCGGTCAAACAATCAACCACACGATCCGCGTGCGAGAGTTCCGCGCGGGTACGCCCCGTGGACGCCACGCCAATACTCCCCATCTCTGCATTGCGGGCCGCATCAATTCCTGCCACCGCATCTTCGAGCACTACGCATCCGCGAGGCTCAACACCAAGCCGCGCAGCCGCGAGCAGAAAAACGTCCGGCGCGGGCTTCCCGTGCTCGACATCATCACCGCACGCAACGGCATCGAAGTCCACGCCAAGAGACTTGAACCGCTCGACGCAGAAGTCAATATTTCCACGCGGCGCCGACGATCCGATAGCGATTTTCCATCCACTTTGTTGGAGCTGATGAATCAACGACACTGCCCCGGGCATCTCTGGAAACGTGTCGCCAATCAGCGATCGATATTGCGTTTCTTTGGCCTCGGCAAGCCGGTCAATCTGCTCACTCGTCGGCGCTGGCCGCCCCGCAAACTCATGTAATTCCTTCAAGATGGGCTCATTCTTCCGGCCGAACTGCTGCTGAAACTGCGATTCGGTCAACCTATGGCCGATCTCATTCGACACGCTCTTCCACGCTGTGAAATGCGGGATGTAACTATCAATAAGTGTTCCATCAAGATCAAAGATGGCCGCGAGCGAACTCATTGGCCAGAGGCCTCTTCGGCCGATGCCTCGTCTTCGAGCCCCGGCGTACAGGCGCGAAAGATGTCATCAAGATCCTTCTGCATCATCTTCCGCATAGTGCCCATGGTGAGTTTCGCCACCGGCTTCATGAGCCGAGCAAAGAACGTTGTTGGAATTGTTTCCATCGTCATCATCAATATGGTGGCGTCATCGCCATCAGGGTCGCAGCGGATCTCGCTTGTGAAGTGAGCACCGCACGAATCCGCTTCGACGACATACCGAAACGGTGGCTCAAAGACTGTGACTTCCATCTCCTCGGTCGTCTCACGACGAAAGAGCGTGCGGGTCTCCTTCCAGCGGGCACCCACTTCCATGGTGTCGCCCGTGAGCATCTCAATGCCCACGATGCTCTCGATGCTCTCGACGCATCTAGGAATGTCACTAATGACATCCCATACAACCTGTTGCGGAGCGGGTATGTGACGCGAAAGGGTCAGGATAAGATTGGCCATAGTGGGAGCCTATCGAATGCCGGCTCGCTCGATCGGCATTTGCCGCTGGGAATTCATCAACTTACACAGGCAGCTCGTTGGAGACTTCGCCGGCGATGCCCCGCCGCCCATGATGGCCCAAAGCGTCCAACACAACGCCCGCAACGTACACTGCGTCGATGACCGACTCACTAACAATCGCCCTTGTTCGCGATGTCTTCTACAGCGATGACGGCCCGGACCGCCTTCGCGACAGGTTGCACGAAGCCAAGGCGGCAGGCGCTTCCCTCGCGGTGCTTCCTGAACTGGCCATGCTGCCCTGGGTCCCCGCCACCAAGACAGCCCGTGACGAAGATGCCGAACCCGCCGAAGGGCCACGGCACCAACTCCAGGCTGCCATGGCAGCTGAAGTCGGCATCGGACTGCTCGGCGGCGCAATTGTCCGCGACGACCAAGGGCGGCGATTCAACACCGCATTACTCTTCGGGCCCGACGGCGCATGCTTGCACAGCTACCGCAAGATTCACATCCCGGACGAGCCGGGTTTCTGGGAAGCCGATCACTACCAGGCTGATGACACCATCCCGCGACCAGTAGCCGCGTTTGGTTTCAATCTCGGCTTCCAAATCTGCTCTGATAACAACCGACCATTTGGGACGCACATCCTTGGCGCGCAAGGCGCAGACGTCGTGCTCGTCCCCCGCTCCACCGAAACTGCAACCTACGTCAAGTGGCGCCCTATCTTCCAGGCCAATGCGCTGACCAGCGGGTGCTGGGTACTCTCCGTCAACAGGCCCGCCCCAGAAGAGGGTGTCCCAATCGGCGGACCCAGTATTGCCGTCGCGCCAGACGGCACGGTGGTGCTCGAAACCGAAGACCCCATCGGCATTGTGACAATCGACCGCGGCAGCGTGCAGCAAGCCCGGACCGATTACCCCGGTTACCTCGCATTCCCAACAGACCTCTATGCCCGCGCGTGGGCTACCGTACCGCCACGCGCCGCGCACGGCCCAATTTCCAACTGACCACCCGGCCCCATAACGCTCGCCCCCTTACGGGGCAGGAGATGATCAATGAATCACTCACACACACTGTTGACTATTGATGCTCGGCTTGAGCGTCTCGAGTCTGAGCTCCAAGTCGCTACCACGCGAGCTCGGAGGTACCGCTACGGCATGACCGCAACGCTCAGCTGCCTTGGAATACTCGTCCTGCTGGGCGCGAGTGACATCACACGACTCGATGCCATCCGAACACATCGATTGGAAGGACTCGATGCCGATGGCCGCATCGTACTCTCGGCCGGCACCGACGCTGGCGGTGGCCGGCTCGATCTCTGGTCGCCATCGGGCGAAAATCTCTTGCGGCTTGGTTCTAATGACCACGGCGGCGACCTCGCCGTTTGGAACACCAATGGCGTCAATGTTGCCGGTGCCTGGGCCACCGACGCAGGCGGTTCACTTGCCGCATGGGACGGGAAGGGACAACGAGCGGCCACACTCGCCGGCACCGCGACCGGCGGCACCATGACGCTCGAAACGCCAGATACGCACGCAAAGATTGCCATGCAGGCCACGTCGTCGCCTTCGATCATATTGACGTCCTCGCAGAACAAACAAGCTCTCACACTCGGTGTGGAAGCCATTGCCTTTGGGGAGGCCGACGCCACCTCGCGGCTTCGATTACAGCCCTCTGCAAACGGCGGCGACCTCATTGCTGGCGATACGACCATCAGCCTGCAGACT
>JABJQE010000315.1 GCA_018663565.1 Phycisphaerae bacterium | reverse complement strand
GTACCCTGCCGTGGGGACTCGCTTGCCTGCTCATTCCACTCATCGCTTGGTACTCAGACAGCCGAATGGAGCGTACCGGTCGAATTCGCGCATCACGTGTGCATCCAATTTGGGTCTTTCAACTGCTCGGCGCCCTGTGCTTTGTGCCACTCATCTTCACGCACTCGCAGATGATGGCTATCACCATGCTCTCACTCGGCATCGGGTTCTCCATGGCCGCCAATGCTCCGTACTACTCCATTTGCACCGATCTATTCAAACAGAACGCTGCAGCCGCGACCGGCATCATGGTTACCTTCTTCTCGATTTCTGGACTCATCACCCCAGTTCTCACGGGCTGGTTGACCGATGAGTTTGGCGGATTCAATGCTGCATTTGCCTCACTCGCCGTCTTTGTCGCAAGTGGTGCCATCGGTATGCTGCTCTTTGCACACCCAGACCGACCACAGACACAAGGCCCCGCACATGACCTCGGATGATTCACAGCCAATTGACCTCGACGCCCTTCGTGTGCGTATTGACTCCCTCGATGCCCAACTCGTCTCGCTCTTGAGCGAACGCGCAGGCATCGTTGAACAAGTTGGTCAAGTCAAACGAACAGATGGCACACCGGTCTACGCTCCGCACCGCGAGAAGGCTGTTCTTCAACGCGTTCGCACGCTCAATCCGGGGCCACTCTCTGGCCGAACGCTCGAGGCCATCTGGCGAGAACTCATGTCAGGAAGTTTCGGTCTTGAGCAACCGCTCACCATTGGCTATCTCGGCCCGGCTGGATCGTTTAGTCACGTCGCGGCCCTGCGACACTTTGGCTCATCGGTTGACGTGACAGAAGCTGACGATATCGATGCCGTCGTACGGAGTGTCATGACCGGTACCACGCACTACGGACTCGTGCCATATGAGAACTCTATTGTTGGCAGCATCACCGATACCCTCGACGCCTTCGTCGAGCATGAAGTTGGCGTGTGCGCAGAGTCACTCATTGAGGTATCACACTGCCTTCTTGCAAACTGCGAGCAGTCGTCGATCACACGGCTCGCATCAAAGCCGCAAGTATTGGCGCAGTGCCGAAAGTGGATTCAACGCTATCTGCCGCAGGCCGAACTCGTTCCAACCGCCTCGTCCGCCGTAGGTGTCGAACTCGCAGCCACTGAGCCACACACCGCAGCCATTGGCTCCCGGCTCGCAGCTTCCATCTATTCGGTGAATGTCCTTGCCGAACCTATCGGCGACAAGGCCGACAACATCACCCGGTTCCTGGTGCTGGGACGACAACGCCCTGAACAAACAGGAACCGATCGAACATCAATAATGTTCACGACTAAGCATGCCCCCGGCGCTCTTGTTGATGTGCTCGCGGTGTTCCGAGACGCAAGAATCAATCTCAGCCACATCGATAAACGACCAAGCGGACGTGTGAATTGGGAGTACACGTTCTTTATCGACGCCGATCAGCACCGCGACGACCCCGCCATGGTCTCCGCTATCGCCCAAGCTACAGACCACTGCGTACTCCTGCGTGTACTCGGCTCCTATCCGAGGGCCGGAGGCGTTCTGTAAGGGCCTGCCCACGCCTTGGCTTTGGCTGCTCGTATAGGGCGTCCCGACACCACACTGCCCCCTATTCCTCATTTTGCATGCACGAATTCCAGCGGCGAAGCCGCCCCCCATTTCGGGTACCTTGGTGTCACCGCCATGCTCGATGTCACGCACACTACGACCGCCCTCCTCCAAGGCCTCCATGATGATGAAGGCAACGCCGCATGGGAAGTACTCGACCGGAGGTATCGACCGATCGTGATTGGACTCGCGCGGCGACTAGGACTCAATGACCAAGATGCACTGGACGTTGCGCAAGACACGATGATTCGCGTCCTCGACGAATACCGCGACGGTCGGTATGACCGAGAACGCGGCCGCATGCGTTCGTGGCTGCTGTCCATCGCTCGCACGAAGATTGCTGACGTCTACCGCAAACGATCTATTCGCCGGGAGGCTCGCGGCGAGTCCGCCATGGTGACTATTCCCAAGGATCAAGAACTCGAAGACATCTGGGCTACCGAACGCCGCTTTGTCGTGCTACGCGAGGCCCTCGCCGATCTACAGGCCAACTCCAAGACTTCGGACCGCAGCATCCAGGCCTTCGAGATGCTCGTGTTTCATCGCCGAGCCGTAAGCGATGTTGCCAAAGAACTCGACATGAGCGAAAACGACGTATACCTCGCCAAGAGCCGTGTCGCCAAGAAACTCAAAGAGACCGTGCAGCAACTTGAGACGCTCTACGATGAGGATGGTCCGTGAGCGACGAGCGACCGCCCCGCAAGCCGACGCCTGAGGAACTCAAAGCGATCGCCTATGACGGCACTGTCTCAGCCGATGTCATGCGGTGGCTCCTAGAGGTTGATGATGGAACCGTCGCCGCCGAACTCAATCAGCTTCGAAGTCAAACACATGACCCTGAAGCGACGCTCGAACACGACATCGGCGACCCCAGCGACGAGCGGTTTCTCAATGAGTTCGCCGAGGCGCACAAAGCCGGCCTGTTTGG
>JABJQE010000314.1 GCA_018663565.1 Phycisphaerae bacterium | reverse complement strand
TATGTGGCTGAGCAGTTCACAGGATTCCCGGGCGTCACCACGCCACTCTCCGAAACCATCGATTCATTCGAGCGACTGGTTGCAGGCGAAGGCGACGACCTTCCAGAGAGTGCCTTCATGTACGTCGGCACACTCGACGATGCCAAGGAAAAGGCCGAGCGAATGGCCGCTGAAGCTGCTGGCTGACCCTCCGACGCCTATTCACGATGAACAGCAGGCGAGTCCACTCCGGTGGGCTCGCCTGTTTCGTGTGTGCCACAGCATCATTGGCCTGATGTGCCAATCAATCGTGCGGCGTCCCCACGGACTTGTTCAGGATCTGATGCTTTCTTGTTTGCAATCAGGGCATCTCGGTCAATCCACTCCCGAGCGAGGCCGATATGCCTGTGGGACCGACCCCGCCGCTACCCAGCGATACTTGATCCACGTACTTTGGCCAAGGACCCATGCAAGCGACCAGCCCGTGCGACCATCGAGCACACCACCCTTCAGGAGGTAGCTGCGTGCAAACGCCCAGCCAGCTCGTGCAGCTGCACCCCACAGCGTGATCCGTTTGCCACGGTCGATGGCCGCTTGTGCACCGATGCCCGCGTAGTGCATTTGCTTCTGTCGCAAATGACTGCTGGTGGGGCAGGTGTCGTGCACAATCCAACCCCGAAGCCGAGACACCTTTCCATCGACTTCCAGTCGCTCATGCAGCGACACATCTGTAAACCGCCCATGCCCTCGACGAAAAAGCCGCAGTTTGCGCTCTCCGGACCATTCGCCAAAGCGCATGCTTCGCCCAAGAAAGCGATTGCGGAAGGGAATCATGAAGCCGTGACAATCGGTCATCTTGATGACGCTGGCAATCTCGTCGGCCAATTGACTACTGACATACTCATCACAATCAATAGACAGAATCCAATCACTGGTCGCCAGATCAATGGCCGTGTTCTTTTGCGGACCAAATCCAGCCCAAGGGATGTTGTGTACGAGCGGCGTGTACTTCGCTGCGATGGCCCGTGTGTCATCTGTACTTTCTGAATCCACCACGATAATCTCGTCAGCCCATGCGACACATCGCAAGCACTCGCCGATTCGCTCGGACTCATTGAAACTAATCAGAACCACACTGATACTGGCCACCCTCAAACCATACCCGACCGACGGGGTACCCTGCGGACATGCCTCGTATCCCCGTCTTGCTCTATCACCGAATTACATCCGGTCAGGGATCTTCGATGAACACGCCACCAGATGTGTTTGCGGCGCAGCTGCAGCACCTGAAGCGAGCGGGGTGGCGGTCGGCGACGATGACCGACTTGATGCATGGACGCAACCTCGGCCGCAGGCGCTTTGTGGTGAGTTTTGACGATGGGTACCAAGACTTTGCTGACACGGCGTGGCCACTGCTGAAGACCTATGGGTATACCGCAATCAACTTTGTTGTCCCGACCTGTGTTGGCGGCGAGGACACATGGGACGGGGGAGGGACGCCGCTCATGTCTGTGGACACGCTCAAGCAACTGGCCACCGAAGGCTTGGAGATTGGGCTCCATGGCTGGGCTCATGAAGATTGGGATGCCATGCCGGAGGACACGATGCGTACGCTCCTGGCTCAGGGGCTCACGTGGTTTCAGGACTCGGGGCTTCCACTGACGCCCGCATTTGCCTATCCGGGCGGCAAGTTTCCGCGACGAGCATCCGATCGATCAACACTGGCTCATGTCTTTGAGGCATCGCCGCTCCAGATGGCTTTTCGCATAGGCTCATCACTTGCTCAGGTTCCAAGCAAGCGTCCGTGGGCGATGTGTCGTGTGCCAATGGAAGGCACCGATGGGCATTGGAAATTGCGTGTTAAATTGCGCTTTGGTCGGACCCGATTCTGAACGGGCATGCTGCCCACAAGGTTCGGGTTTTGGATCATCAAACAGCTCAGCGTTTTCGACGACGTCCAGCAAACCCCAGGAGCCCCACCAGGGCCAAGCACATAGGAGATCGTGGCCGAGCCGCTGTAGCTGCCAGCCCACTGACCGGTCAGATCTGTGTCGGCAAGTCCGGATTCAAGCAGGAAACCGGCCAATCCATCAGAGATGTAGAGATTCGAGGCGAACTGGTATTCGGTGTCGGAGACGAAGCCATCCGACGTGTCCATGGTGAAGAGCAACTCGGTTTCAGCACCCAGGAGAGCCGTCGTCCAGTAACCGGTAAATTCCAGCTGATCACCTATTGGCGTGACACTGCCCATGGAGAGATAACCACCAGCACCAAAGAGGAAATTGTGATACTGATCGTCCCCACCCCAGATGGTCCGGTGCAGGAACATCCCACAACAAGTTATTCAACGCCGTTTGCGTTGAATAACCCGAGCAAGGCACACCATTGGTCTGGCAGTTCCATCAGACTTGCCTCCGTCGAATGCCGTAGCCCCTCTTTTATGGTCTGATTGGGTTCTTCCAACACGCAATACAGACTCTATCCACAGTGCCGCAGGCCCCAAGACACCCACACCGATAGCCGCTACCCTTGCTGAATACCGTACTTGGAGCCCAATCGCATGATCCGAACTCTTCTCACTATCGCCACCCTCGCCTCGCTCGCCAGCCTATCTGCCTGCGAGCAAGAGGCCGCCAAGCCAACGATGCCAGAAACGACCAAGATTGCTCCGCCCGCAAAGCTAGTCATCAATGCCGCCACTCTTCCGGGAGCGTTGGCAACTGGCGACGGAACCGATCTTGGTGACAACGTGCTTGCATGGACCCTCACCGAGGGAACCGGCGAAATGCTGCCCATCGAACCAACAACTGCCACGATGAATATCAGCGCCTGGTCAATGAACGGTACGCAGTTCTTCGGCGGCGGCGACGGACCAGATGAGCTCGTTTTGCCCACGGGTAATGACGCGGCGTTCTCGGGTTGGTCCACCGCCATTGGCGATATGAAGGTTGGCGAATCACGCAAGGTGTGGATCAGCGCGAAAGATCGCGGGCGTTGGCCACTCAGTGGGCCGCCGCAAGATGTAGTAATGGATATCGAACTCGTTTCCATTGGCGACGAACCCGCCATGCCAAGCCCACTCCCAGGCAAGCCGATTGCCGATGCTTCCCGAAACGGTTCGTCCTCCGGACTCCGCTGGTATGACCTCACCGCTGGAAACGGCGCCCCTCTGGCGATTGGCGACACGGGCACCATTCAAGTCACAGGTTGGTATGCCGACGGCACACCGTGGCACGCCTCTGGTGCGTTGCCGGTGTCTATCACACTGAACGACTCACTCATGCCGGCCTTGTCCGAAGGACTCTTTGGCATGACGCCTGGAAGTGCCAGGAAGTTGATCGTGCCACCAACGCTCGGCGCCGGATTCAATCCACTGGGTGATGTACCCCCTGGCTCGACACTCATTATCGACGTCGAATACATCAGCCCCACTGAAGTAACCGCTTCGGCCGACAACTCCTGACGACACCCGTCCACCTAACACCTTGGAGATAGAGATGTTTCGCACGCTCGTTATTGCGCTTATGGGATCTTGCTCGCTCGTTCACGCCGCCCTCTCACCTGCTGTCCCGCAAACGCCCGCCGAACTGGGTGATCGTTTTGACATAGCCCTTTCGCAAGCGAACGATCGCATCGCCGCCATCATCGCTGTTCCCGATGACCAACGGACGTTCGAAAATACGATCCTTGCGATGGACGACATCAGCGCGCACTTTGATCGCGACGGCAGCCTTATGGCCTTCATGGGCTACGTTCACCCCGATGCCGCCATGCGAGACGCCGCGCGGTCCCGCGAAGAAGCCTGGATGAATTGGTCCATTGACCTTGGAAAAAACGAGGCGTTGTACTCGGCAATCAAGTCGTACGCCGACACGAACCCGCAACTCGATGGCGAGCACGCGAGGTTGTTGCAATTCATCTTGCGTGACTATCGCCGCGCTGGCATGGGGCTGACACCAGAAGCTCGTCTTGAGTTGACCAGCATCGAAAAGCAGATGAATCTGCTTTCAATCGAGTTTGATCAGAACATTCTCAACGACACCACGACACTCTTCTTGACCGAAGAAGAAGTTGCTGGAATGCCAGCCGACTACATCGCTGGACTCACCCGCGCAGGCGACATGTATGCCCTTGGCATGGACTACCCAACCTCCATTCCAATTCTCGATCACTCACCGAACGAAGGTACGCGTCAGAAAATGTGGCTCTCCCGACGCCGTCGCGCGAAAGCCAACGTAGACGTTCTTGAAAAACTCCTTGTTCTACGAGCTCGCCAGGCAAATCTACTTGGGTTCGATCACGCGAGCGACTTTGAGAATGAAATTCGCATGTCGAAGAATGCAGCGACCGTCGAGTCTTTCTACGCACAGCTCCGCCCACTACTCGCCGAGAAAGCCGCCGAGGACCTTGCCCTGCTGACCGAAGCGAAGCAAGATGCCACCGGCGACACTACAGCAACTATTCGGCCCTGGGACTTTGGCTACTGGCAAGAACGTGTGCGAGAACGTGACTACAACGTTGACTCCAACGCAATCAAAGCGTACTTCCCATTCCACCGAGTCCGAGACGGGTTGTTCAAGATCACGCAGGATCTCTATGGAATCGACTACCGCCCAATCAATCCCCCAGCCGATGCGCCCGTGTGGCACGAAGACGTTGAGTACTTCGAGGTCGTTGACCGCGGGACGGGCAATACGATCGGTGAGTTCTATATGGATATGTATCCACGCGAAAACAAGTTTGGGCACGCCGCGCAGTGGGGCATTGTGCCCCGAAAGGTGTGGGGCGACGGAAGCGTTCAGAAGCCCGTCGCCGCGCTCGTGTGCAACTTTCCCAAACCAACCGATGATCGTCCCAGCCTACTCAGTCACGATCAGGCCAAGACTTTCTTCCATGAGTTCGGTCACTGCCTGCACACGCTATTGACCGAAACCGAAACGGCACGCTTCAGCGGGACCAGCGTGGAGCGAGACTTCGTCGAGGCGCCAAGCCAGATGTTTGAAGCCTGGGTATGGAGCCCTGAGACACTCCCGCTGATCAGTGGGCACTGGGAGACCGGCGAGCCGCTTCCAACCGACCTACTTGAGCGAATGATTGCGGCCAAGAGCCTCAGTAAGGGCATGCTCGATCAGGGACAAGTGTGGCTCGGATCAATTGACCAGGCGTACCACACCAGCGCGGATGGTGATGTTGATACAACTCAGCTTGGTCTGGACATGGTTGAACAATGCACACTGCTCGAAGCAATACCGAACACATGGTTCCAAGCTGGCTTCGGCCACCTCACTGGCTACCAAGGCGGTTATTACGGATACCTCTGGTCTAAAGTCTTTGCAGAAGACATGGCCGAGCGATTTAAAGACCTCGGAATGCTCAGTCCAGAAGCTGGCGCCTACTACCGAATGCACGTCCTCTCCCGAGGCGGCTCAGCCGATGCAAGCGACATGCTCCACGATTACCTGGGCCGCGACCCAAAGCTCGACGCCTATATCCGCAGCCTGCAGTGACCGTCAGTACCCTTTTCTTCATCCACAGCACGAACACATTCGCAATTTGCAAGTGGTGTGATTGCAAATAGATAAGCAGTAATCAGCGGTTGATACTGGCCCCCGAGGCCTGTATATTGTTGCAACTTCGTCGCAATAACTTATTGAAACTGCGTCGCAATATCAGTATTGTCCCCGCGTGACTTCCACAAACAATCCCTTTGTCAAAATGCCGCTGCTCTCGTGCTGCATACTCGCAATCGCGCACGCAACGCTCGATGCAGCGGCCGTGGCCGGCACACGACGATTCACATATCTCCGGGACGTCAATGTCCAAACGCCAGGCTCGATTGAGTTTGAGCACTGGACCACGGTCAAGTGGGACAAGCCGGGCACTGAGGGGTATTGGCGGCTCGACTTCCGAGAAGAGATCGAATTTGGCATTACAGACAACTTTCAGTTGGCGTTATATGTCGCTGATTGGCGGGTCAAGCACAACAGCGACGCCGCAGGCACTGAGTGGCAGTACCGCGACACCGCCATTGAGGCGAAATGGAAACTCTCCGACCCCACCACCGACTTCCTCGGTGTCGGCCTCTACGCCGAAACAAAGTTTGGCCCTGAAAAACTCGCCGCCGAAGGCAAACTACTCCTCCAGAAGAACCTCGACAAACTGCAGTTGCTCTACAACCTCACGGTCGAGGGCGAATGGGAAGAAGAACACTACGTCGAAGCCAAAGGCAAGATCAAAAACCAGTTCGGCGCTAGTTGGCAACTCTCCGAAAGTTTCTTCGTCGGAGCCGAACTGCTCGTCAACACGACGCTGCCGAGTTGGCGGTCCAGCGACGCCACGACCAATGTGTATCTCGGACCGGCTCTGGCCTACCACGGCGACGGCTGGTTCATCGCAGCGACGCTCGAGTTTCTCATGAACCCCGACAACTCCAACAGCGAGCGGTATCAGTTCCGCACCATCGTTGGATTTGATTTCTGACTCCACATGCGATCTACAACCCCCATCCCGCACCGCCAGCCCACCGAGGCCATCGCCCCGACCCGGCAATGGCCACGCGTGAGCATCCTGCTCGCAGCGGCAATCCTCGTGCCCGCCTGCATGTCGCTTGAGCAGATCGCGCCGCCCATTGCCACGCTCGCTGCGCCGCCGGAGCGGGCCTCATCGCTTGAGCAAGGCCGCCTGATCTATCTGCAAACGTGCAGCCGCTGCCATGCTGCGCCACGCATCCTGGAGTACACACCCGCCGAGTGGGACACCATTCTGCCGGACATGTTCGATGAGTCGGACCTTGCCGGCCCGCATCGCCGTTTGGTAACGGGCTATGTCACCCTCGTCATGCAAAGAACGGGTTCAGCACCACTCGACTCCGGCATCGCGGCGTCAGACCCCGGCGCCTGATCCCTGCTCAGCCGCAGTCGCCCCAGCACTCACACGGATCGTCCCATCCGCATTCGCAGGGATCGCCCCAACCGCAGTCGCAAGGATCGCCCCAACCACACTCACACGGATCACCCGAGCCGCACTCACACGGATCATATGTATCGCAGCTTGGATCACAGGGATCCGTGCACGGGCAAGGGCCAAAGTTCCCGATCACGATCAACATGTCATCAATATTGGTTGTGCCGTCACCATTGATGTCTGCATTCGGTGTGCCGAAATACCCAATTAGGTGAAGAAGGTCGTTGATGTCGATCTCATTGTCCCAGCCACCTGGCGTTTCTGAAAAGTTGCCAGGGCACTCCTGATCACAGTTCTCATTGCATTCGCACGGTTCCCCATAGCCGCACTCACAGGGCGTCCCCCACCCGCACTCGCAAGGATCGCCCCAGCCACAGTCGCATGGGTCGCCCCAGCCGCACTCGCACGGATCGCCATCACCACATTCGCACGGGTCGTAGCAATCGGCCAGAGGATTACATGGGTCATATCCAGCACACTCTGGATTGCAGTATGGGTTGTAGTCCTCGCATAACGGATTACATTCAAGTGGCCCGCCGAAGCAGTAACACTCGTCGTAATCGAAACAATCCGGATTGGCGCAGGGATCGTAGTCGGGACACTCCCAATTGCATGGGTCGTAGTCGGGACAATTCGGATCGCAGGGGTCGTAATTCACGCAACCGGGGTCACACGGATCGCCCCAACCGCATTCACACGGATCACCCCAGCCGCAGTCGCACGGATCACCCCAGCCGCATTCACACGGATCACCCGAGCCGCAGTCGCACGGATCACCCCAGCCGCAATCACACGGATCACCCCAGCCGCATTCACACGGATCACACACACACAAATCGTAATCCGGGTCATCTGGATTACATGGGTCTGCAAACGCAGATGATGTTGCGAGCAGTACCACTGCAATAAAAGCGGCCAAGACAAGGCGAAGATCGTTCGTCATTTTGAAACCCTTCCCACTCTCCAAAGCTCGCCGAACATTCACAATGGCCGACACCCGGTAATCCACTTTCCGGCTATGGTCACGATATGTCAAGTCTAAAGGGCGCAGTCGCCTCGATTATCCCCCCCCAGGGCCTCCGAATGGGCCTCGTGGTGGTCTGTGGGCTCTCTTCGCTGGTGCTTGCCGGGCCACGAATGACCGTCTTCACGCCAGTTCACGAGTTTGGTGACATCTGGGACGTCGACACGCTGCCCTGTGAGTTCGACTTCGTCAACACAGGCGACACACCACTGATCATTGAAAAGGTGCATCCTGGCTGTGGCTGCACGACCACAACCCTCGACAAACTGATCTACGCCCCCGGCGAATCAGGCACGATTGACGCGACATTCAAGCCCAATGCCACAGGACAACTCTCCAAAACAGTGACCGTTCTGAGTAACGATTCCGAATCACCAACCACCACGCTCTATCTCAGAGCAAACGTCACACCATTCGTTCGCACAAGCCCGCGACTTGCCAAGTTGCCAACGATGATGCTCGGCGCAGGCGGATACACAGACGTCTTGTTGACACCAGCGGAGGCCACGTTTGTGTTTGGCGACACGATCCGCACCCACGGCCCAACCTCAAAGCACATGAAGGCTCAGTTCTTACCGCCGCCAGAAGGTGCGCCGGCTCATGCCAAATTGCTTCGAATCAACGTCCTGCCCTCAGCACCATGGGGCGATGTGCAGTGCTTCGTGACTGTCACGGGAAAAGCGTCGCCGGGACCAGATAGCCCAGACATCCCACAAAAACCACATGATGTCAAAATAACTGCCCTGGGCGCCGTGCAAGGCCAACTGATGTCGGACACTACGACATTCATGTTTGGCGGCGTCAAGCCCGGCGAATCATTTGAGAAACGCATTCGCATCACCCGCCGCGACGGCACCCCATTTCGAATCTTGGACCACCGCATCACCATGCGCCCCAAAGACATCACGCTCACCATCGAACCAGTCATCAACCCAGATGTTTCCAGTTACGACATCATCCTCCGCGGAAACTCCAACGACTTCATGGGCTCGCTTGCTGGCCGCGTCCTAATTCGCACGGATGTCCCCGGCGAGCAGTCCCTTCAATTCCGAACTGCTGGCTTGGTGCGGTATAAGTAGCACCCGACCCGCCCGGTAGTTGATCCACTTGCCTAGCAAACACCTACACAGCTAGTAGTCGCATAACGACTATGCATGACCCGTCGGGTCAGATCCACTTCTTCCAGCGGAATACGCCGAGCATGATGGTTACCACGGCCAAGCAGGACAGAATGAACCACAAGAACGCGTTCGGACTCTCTTGCCCCGGCAGCGAGTCGCTGAAGTTCATACCGAAGAGACCCGTGAGAAACGACAACGGAATAAAGATCGTCGCGATGATTGTCAGCACTTTCATCACGTCATTCATTTTCTGATTGAGCTCCTGCTGATACACCGCGAGCATGCCGCTTGTGGCTTCGCGATAGATATCAACAGTGTCGGCGATGTAGCGAATGTGATCATGCACGTCTCGTAGATACGTCCGCGTTTCTTTAGAGATTACTGGCCACTTGCTTGTGCAGAGTGTTCCAAGCAGCTCACGCATCGGCCAAAGCTCCCGCCGCATGACCAATAGTGCGCGCTTAAGTTCGTGCACCTCATCCGCAGCCTCTTCGTCGTGTTCGCTCGTTATTTTGCGATCGAGTGTGTCAAGCCGCTCGCCAATGTCTTGCAACGCAGGAAACGCAACATCAACAATCCGATCAAGCAAACAGTAGAACAAGAAGTCGGTACCGCTCTGCCTAAGTCGGCTGCCCTCATCCTGCAGTCGTGTCAATAAAGACTGCCATAAGTCAGGGTCATACTGCTGAAATGAAATCACCTGATGATCGCCCACGAACATACTGACCTGCTGGCTGCGAAGATGACCATCTTCTTCATCAACCGCCCGGCCGGTCACAAACAGATATGGATGCTTAGAAAACTCGGCATACTCATCAACCTTCGGCCGCTGCGGAATCTGAATCAGATCCTCAAGAGCAAGCGGATGCAGGTGATATCGCTCAGCGATCACTTCAAGCAAGAACGTTGGCGGATCGCCCACCACATTAATCCACCGCACCACGCCACACGTAGGTCGCGACTTTGCAAAGAATGTCCGCACGTCGGTGATGTTGGTGCGTTCAATTCCGTCCGGCCCGTAATCGACGCATGTCACGATGGCTGGACTGAGCGACTCTTCCGGAGGCGCGGGGCGGTCGATGTCGGCAGGATCCTCCGGATAGCCGCTCGACTCCTCGTAGGACTCAAGTTGCCCGCCATGATCCATCGACTCGACGTCGGGTGATGTGACAGTTTCCTCAGCCACGTCGATTGGTTCAATAGAAGAGTCTTGTTTGGATGATGTGTGCTCAGCCATACAGGGATCGTACTATCCACAGTGATGCCACTACCCCAGCCCACACTTCGCACAATGTGCCAGGCTCTACTTGGAGCCGTCATCGGGCTGATTTTGCTCGCCGCCATCGGATGGTGGCTTGCAGGGCTAACACCTCAGTGGTATCAGTCCGCGGCCACCACTGATGCCGCCGCCTCAGAACTCGGCGAAACCGCCGAATACCGTCTCGTCGAAGAGTTCCAGAAGATCCGGCCAGAGGAAGATGTGTGGCGATTGCGCATCCCCGAAGAGGCTATCAATGCTTGGCTGACAGCCCGCCTGAAGCAATGGCTCGCAGGGCGAGGTGTCGACTGGCCTGCAGATACTACGTTTCCGCAGATTCACATCACTCCTGCTGGAATTGAGTTGGCCATCAGCACCGGCGATATCGGTCATCGCATCGGCCGCTTCCGCGTTCGTCCCGTAATCGAGAACAATCAACTGAAACTCAAGGCGCCCACCTTTCGCCTGGGCAGGCTGCCACTCCCGCTGCCAACCGATTGGATCCTGCCAACACTCCATGAATCGCTCGCAGAGAATGATGACCTCGCCTTCCTCGCCACACTCCTGCAGGGCGAGTCAGTCGAAGCGGCCATTCCCCTCGTCGATCACCGTCACGTGCAACTTGCCGCCATCACCCTTGAGCCCGGCGCGTGCATCATCCAAGCGTCCACAGCGTTGGATCAAGATTAATCTAATCCAATCACAGGGGCCCCTTCGAAGAAGTAACCTGCGATCTTGTTCTTGCGCCGTACCCCAAGTTCTCTGAATCTTCGCATGATCCAGTAACGAAATGGAAGAGGAGTATCCGAACCCATGACCACCCCTGATTCCAAACCCGGCCTGAGGGCCCACTGGCAATACCACTTCGACCGAACCATCGCGGGCGGTACAGGCAAGCTCATGCTGTGGCTTGCCGCGATTTCGGCTGCAGTCATGGCGGTGGTGGCTGTCATTCTTGTTCTTGGTGTCCAACCATTGGATGCAGATCCTGCCGCTCCGCCAAACTACGGCGACTCATTCTGGACCACCTTGGGGGTTGCACTAGACCCCGGCGCCGTGGAGGACGCAGGGTGGGCGTACCGCATCGTCATGCTCGCGGTGGCCATCATCGGCATTCTGATTGTCAGCACGATCATCGGTGTGCTGACCAGCGGTATTGAGGGCAAACTAGATGACCTCCGCCGCGGCCGCTCGATGGTGCTGGAAGAAGGCCACACGATCATCCTTGGATGGTCGACCAAGATCGCCGCAGCTGTGCAAGAGCTGGCGATTGCCAACGAGAGTTGCCGAAGAGCCGTCGTCACGATCCTTGCCGATCGCGACAAGGTTGAAATGGAGGAGTACCTCGCCGAACGTGTCAGTGACCTTGGGCCGACAGAGATCATCTGCAGGCGGGGCGACCCGTGCGATCTTGCGGACCTGGCAATTGTGCGCCCCGGCCTTGCCAGAAGCGCCATCCTTTTCGCGGGGGAGGGAGACGACGGCGATGCACTAGTCTTAAAACGTACCTTGGCGCTTCAACGATCATCCGAGCAGTCGGGCCGCGGTTGCCCGATTATCGCAGAGGTGCAAGACCACGAAAACGCCGTGGCGGTAGCCCGACTTGGCAATGTG
>JABJQE010000313.1 GCA_018663565.1 Phycisphaerae bacterium | reverse complement strand
CGCTGCCAGGCACTTGCTGCTGTTTGCTCAGACTGCTCAATACCAATTGAGCGTCGCCCGTAGGCTCGAGCCACCGTGCCTGTTGTACCGCTCCCCGCAAATGGATCGAGCACGAGGTCACCATCGTTGGAACATGAAAGAATGACACGCTCGAGATAGGACTCTGGAATCTGATTTTCGTGACCGGGCCGTCTTTCTTTGTTGTTTCCCTGGATACGACCCCAGTATTTTCCATACCACACGTCCATTGGAACACGCATCCCTTTATTTGATGACTTCTCCATGGTTCGCTTGTCGCCATAAATGCTCGCCCGATCGGAAAGTTCCATGACCGCTTCCGGATTCCATATTCGTTGTTTTCCTTTACAGAAATACAGCGCGTGTACCTTGCTCATGATGAACGATGAATCACGGCATTGGCCAAACCGAAAATGCCACACGCACCAGTTGATCATGATGAGACCGCGGCGCTTGAGATGCATCACAACCTCGGCTGCGGTGTCGTCGGGAATATTGACCCAGAGACTTCCATTTGGTGAGAGTGCGTCGATACACCCATCGATCCAGTCGATCGTGAAGCGTTCATATTGCGTCCTGGTCATATCGTCAGACCAGCCGTCATAGGGAACCTCCCAGTTGAATGGGGGGTCCGCAAAGATCAGATCAACATGGCCTTGCTCAGGAAGATTACCAAGCACATCTCGGCAATCTCCGAGATACAGCCGGGTGTCTGGATCATCGCATTGCCACTTGGGATCAATGGATGTGGGGATCACGAGATGTGGTTCCATTTCGTCGCCAAGAAGGCGGATGGATGAATTCGCTACGACATCTCGATTGTCACGGTGTGTGCTCATAGCGCCAGTTGGTCCGCTACGAGCTGGTGTTGATGACTTCTGTTCCATTGTTCCAGTATTACAAATCAGCACCCGGCTGGGGGTGTGTTCACCCTACAATCCACGACATGGTTTCGTTGCGATTTGTCACATTCTGTGCTCTTGGGCTCGCTGGGTGCTCACCTGATTTTCACTCTATTGATCAACACGTCAATGACCTTCTTCTTTCGGGCACTGATCAGATCAATGCGGAGGTTCCAGCCCGACCAGCCGAAGATTGGGCCCATGTCACAGCCACTGAAGAAGTGATGAATGACAAGCACCCAGCTACCACCAACCCATCAATTGAGGTAATGCAGTGGGAATCTGTTATTGACCTTGAAACTCAAGATGTGCTCGATCGCCTCATCTCCTATGAGGACGCAGCAGGCTCAGGCAAAGAACTGACCCTTGAGGAGGCGTTGTCATGGGCATTTTCTCATGGCCGGGAGTATCGATTCGCCGAGGAAGACTACATTCTGGCGTGCTTAAATCTCATACTTGAGCTTCACTTGTGGACGCCACAAATTACCGATGAAATCGCCATGGAGTATTTCCATGAAGATGGAGAGAGCGATTTCCTTCAGTCAGCAGAGGCTGTCGTGAACACATTCTCTGCGTCACAACGATTGCCCTGGGGTGGTGAAGTCACCGCGTCCTATGTCGCAACGTTTGCGCATGATGTTCTTGGTGCCGCATCTGGATCATCTGGATCAGACACAACCCGTATTGGACAATTCACTTTTGGTGGAAGCATTCCACTCCTGCGTGGAGCTGGAATGATCGCGCAAGAAGACATTATTCAAGCCGAGCGGCGGCTGGTGTATGCGGCTCGCGCATTCGAAGAGTTTCGCCGAGAATTCTGGTTTAGAACCGTAAGTACGTGGCTTAGCCTATTGGTCCAACGGCAAAATCTTGATAACGCGCTTGAATCAGAAGCTCTGCTCGAGACACTCGCTGAACGCCAACGAGCCCTGTATGAAGCGGGCCGAGCGCGTCTCTATGACGCCGCAGAGGCTGAGAATAATGCGCTTCAGCAGCAATCTAGCATTGCTGGTTTGTGGGAGTCCTACAGACTTGCTGTGGATCGATTCAAACTACTCATCAATTGGCCCGTGGATGACCCTGTCCGGATTTCAACCACTACATTCGCGATCGATCCGCCAAGCACAGACCTCGATGGGGCCGTCGCAACAGCCATGGCGTGGAGGCTTGATCTTCAAACCGAACGCGACATTCTTGTTGACAGACAACGAGCAGTTCGGAATAGGCTCAATGGTTTGCTTCCTGATCTCAACCTCGCAGGGAACATGAGACTTGGGTCAAATGATGTCTATTACTACGACGCAGTGTTGCCGTCACTTGAAGATATGGATGCGGAGGCGTCACTGACGCTTGGGCTCCCGCTTGATCGCAATGCCGAACGTGTTGCTGTACGGGCCGCTCAGATCGAACTGGAGCGATCGAAACGTGAATATCGCAAACAGCGTGATGAAACGGCGATTGATGTAAGATCAGCGGTTCGGGACATTGATGCCAATCTATTCTCACTTGATATTCAGCGGCGCAACGTCAAAATCGCTCGGCTCAATATTGAATCTATTGACGCTGACCCAGACACGTACACCGTCCTTGATCAACTCTCGGCCATTCAATCTCTGCAACAAGCCCAAAATGGTCGGGCCAATGCGTTTCGACGAGTTCAGGAGTCCATTTTGAAGTACCTCATTCGAACTGGGCAGCTTCGTATCAACCAAAATGCTAGCCTTAAACCACTTCCTGGAATGATCATTACCTCCACCTCAACGCTCTCGTATGAACAAGACCACTCGACGTCTGCAAGTGTCTCTGTACACTGATCAATCTCCATGTACCACACCACCACATACCGCCGCGGAATAAGCACTACTGGACTCGTACTTGGTGGCACTGCAGTTGTTGTTTTGATTGCCGCAGCCCTACTCGGTGGTGGTGGATCGACTGATGGGATTCAAATTGAGACGGATCTTCATCTTGTGGATATTGGGGAGTTTGAAGTCTCAATTCCGGCTTCTGGTGAACTTGCTGCTCATGATCAAGTTGAACTGCGTTGCCAACTTGATGGCAACGCCACCATTATGGAGATTGTTCCCGAGGGCACAGAAGTTGTCGTTGGTGATATCTTGGTTCGGCTTGACGACAAAGATGTCACAGAACGCATTCGATCCGCTGAGGAATCTGTTGTATCTGCCAATAATCAGGTGGAAACACGAACCGCTGATTTTGCCATCGCAAAGAATGCTAAAGAGTCGAGTTTGGCCAAGGCTCACGTGTCGGTTGATCAAAATAGGTTGGCCCTACTTGCGTGGAGTGAGGGCGATGTTGTTGCTAAACGCAATCAACTCTCATTATCACTCCGAACAGCCAAGAAAGACTTTGGTCGCCTCGAAGAGAAATACAAGAAGTCACTTGAACTTCGTGATCGTGACTTCATAAGCCAAAACGATCTTGAGCAAGATGAAATTGAGATGATTCGCGCCGAAGCGCAACTATCGCAATCGAAGCTTGACCAGGAGGTGTATGAAAAATACACCTTTGAACGGGATAAGCAACGCCATGAGTCTGATCTGAAGCAGGCTGAAGATGAACTTGATCGTGTCAAGACAAGAACTGAAGCGAGCGTACGCAGCGCACAAAGCAATCTGGATGCGGCGCACGCCAATCTTGAATCGAAGCATGAAAGGTTGGCCCAGTACAAACAACAACTCGTGAACTGCGCTGTAGTGGCACCGGCCCCTGGAATGGTGGTCTATGGGACGACCCTCGGTGGTGGGCGAGGGGATCGACAAGAGCCCCTTCGAGTGGGATCCACTGTGTCGAGAAACCAACTTCTCATTGTTCTGCCGAATACCGAGCGGATGTTCGCGGATGTCAAAGTCAATGAATCTCTAAGTGGACACGTACAACCTGGCCAATCAGCTGTGATCAGGATGGATGCATTTAGTGAGAATGTCTTGACTGGTCATGTTGATTCAGTTGGTGTGCTGGCAGAGGGGGGTGGATGGCGTGACCCAAACCGACGTGATTACTCTGTCAAAATCACTATTGATGGAAATGGTGACCTCTCCCTCAAACCATCAATGCGGTGCCAGGTGTTGATTCTGGTTGACACCGTCAAGGAATCACTATTTGTTCCTGTGCAATCTGTGCATCGTGGTGAACGTGGCTCGATGGTGTATGTCGCCGAGTCGGGTGGCTACCGCCCAGCGCTCGTTGAGCTTGGACGATCAAGTGAGTTGTTTGTGGAAGTACTTGGTGGGATCAAGGTGGGTGATCAGGTACTTCTTCGCGACCCGCCGCCAGGAACCGTCTTTGAAATCGAAGACACCACACACACATCAGAAGTGTGATTGACTGACTCTTTCCAGCGAAACGGTAATTCGTGGGTAACACCAACTCGATCAAGTAGCCGCGCGGCCATAAAATCCACAAGGTCGCCCACTGATTGTGGATTCATGTAGAAACCAGGACTCAATGGAACGATCACGGCGCCTGCACCCGCCAGAGTGTCCATATTGCCAATGTCAATTCGACTCAGGGGTGTTTCTCGATGAGCAAGAAGAAGTGGTCGACCCTCCTTGAGGGTGACAGCAGCGGCGCGCTGTAGCAATGTTGTTGTAATCCCAGAGGCTAACGCACCAAGCGTGTTGCTCGAGCATGGCACGATGATCATGCCGTCATGTTGAAAAGACCCGCTTGCAATGAGCGCACCCATATCTCGACCAGAATGCAGGATGATCCTAGTTGAATCGCCGCCACCGGCCAGTGACTCACTTGTGATTGTGGAAATGCCACACTCTTCAGCGAGTAACCGACGGCCAAGCTGTGAGATCGCCACATGAACCTCAACCCCGGCAAGTGATAGAAGTTCGATCACCCGAACCGCATAAGGGGCACCTGAGGCACCACTCACTCCGATCACAATGCGTTTGGGGCGGGATCTTTCAGTCATGTGAGCAGTGTAGGGGAAGGGTCCGCCATGATTGATGGTTGGTACACTGGACGGTCGATTCGGAAAGGTTCCCCATGCGACATCCACTCTATGCTCTTTGTTTGCTTCTTCCCCTTGGGTGTGCTCCGGAGGCCCGTTGGCCACAGGAGACGGAAATTCAAATCGCCTCACCAGATGAGGCCACTGTTGTAGACGCCATCGCAACTGCTGTGCAGTGGTGGATGACACGGGAACCAACCGCATTATCAGCTGGACCAGTTCCGGTGTATGTGGCACCCTCTCTTGATCCTGCTCGACCGGCGCTTATGAAGCTTCTTCCAACATGTGAT
>JABJQE010000312.1 GCA_018663565.1 Phycisphaerae bacterium | reverse complement strand
CGGTAAATTTGCCACCGCTTACCCACTCCGCATTGTCCATAACGTTCTCGGGAAAAAGCTCGCCTTGGTCAATTTTGAATGGATTGTCAGATGTGCCGAATGTCTTTTCGAGTCGAAATACGATGTCGAGGAAGTCGATTGACTCGGCCCCGAGATCGGCCGTCAAACTGGCATCTGGTGTAATTTCATCATCATCGCAGCCGAGGGCTTCCTCGAGTACTTCGCTGACTTTCCCGAAAATATCGTCCTTGGTCATGAGCATGTCGTCTTCGACTCCTGCATTTGAGCTGACGCGGCAACAAGCACACGCACAGCCCGCATGGTAAACCTGCCAGAGATAGCTGTGTCGCCATCCACATCTCCCCCCAGAACGGCCCCACTGCCGCGGCACGAGAACGCCCCGTGCTCATCCGGCCCCGATGCCGTCACATCCACTTCTAATGCCTGCCCCGGGCGGACCATTGCCCCATATTTCAGCGCTCGAACTTCGCCAAGCACCCAAACACCTCCATGAGCGGCCTCGAGCATGGTTCGGGCGGCCTGCACCATTACTTCAAGCATCATGACACCGGGGAGAATTGGGAAACCTGGAAAGTGGTCCGCGAGGTATTCCTCGGCGTTACTGACCTGTTTCCGAGCGACAATTCGGTCGGTTTCAAGCTGCATCACATTGTCGATGAGATGGAATCGCATGGTGTTCTGGGTCTGCCGGAATCGAGGGCCGGCGTGGCCCTTCCAATACCGTTGGGCATGGTACCGAGAGGGGCCCGGTTGCGGTGGCGATCGACGCCGGAAACCACTATCCTGCTCGGCTCAAGTGGGTGAGCGTAGAAACCGCTACCCGTCATTATTGCTCCTCTTATCCCCCAAGAAACGGCAGAACAAGACATGGCCAGCACCGGCACCGTCATCCAAGTCATCGGATCAACTTTCGACGTGCAGTTCCCCGAGGATGCACTTCCTGACATCTACAACGCGCTTACCCTAGAACTCGACGTCGACGGTGTCACCTCGACTCTCTTCGGAGAGGTCAGCAAGCATCTCGGCGGCGGACAAGTTCGTTGCGTTGCGCTTGGCAGCACCGACGGCCTTCGCCGTGGTCACACCTGCATCGACACCGGCGGCCCAGTCACGGTGCCAGTTGGAGACGGCGTACTTGGGCGAGTCTTCAACCTGCTTGGCGATCCCATCGACGAGCGTGGCGACGTTCAGTACGATCGCAGGCGTCCCATTCATCAACCCCCGCCACGCCTTGATGAACTGAACCCCAAAACTGAAATCCTCGAAACCGGCATCAAGGTCGTCGATTTGCTGTGCCCATTCGTTCGTGGTGGCAAGATTGGACTGTTCGGCGGTGCTGGCGTGGGCAAGACCGTCATCATTCAGGAAATGATCGCTCGCGTCGCGCGTGGCTTCGGTGGTTACAGCGTGTTCTGCGGTGTGGGCGAGCGAACCCGCGAGGGCAATGACCTCTGGCGTGAAATGCAAGAGGCTGAGTACACCGATTCAGAAGGCAACACCGCTCACGTCATCGACAAGGTGGCCATGGTGTTCGGCCAGATGAACGAACCACCAGGCGCACGTCTTCGAGTCGCTCTCTCTGGCCTGACGATGGCCGAGGACTTCCGCGACAACTCCGGTAAAGAAACACTGGTCTTTGTTGACAACATCTTCCGATTCACGCAGGCCGGTTCAGAAGTATCCGCACTGCTCGGACGAATGCCTTCGGCCGTGGGCTACCAGCCAACGCTCTCGACCGAAATGGGCGAGTTGCAAGAACGTATTACATCAACAAGCCGCGGCGCGATTACCTCGGTACAGGCTATTTACGTCCCGGCCGATGACTTGACTGACCCCGCGCCTGCTACGGCGTTCACGCACTTGGATGCGTTTGTCGTGCTCGAACGAAGCATCGCCGAGAAGGGTATTTACCCAGCCGTCGATCCACTCAACAGTTCGTCACGTATTCTCGACCCGCAGATTCTCGGCGACCACCACTACCGCGTCGCACGCGAAGTGCAGCAAATCCTGCAGCGTTACAAGGATCTCCAGGACATCATCGCCATCCTCGGTGTTGACGAGCTGGCCGAAGACGACAAACTTGCCGTGTCTCGCGCACGCCGCATGGAACGCTTCCTCAGCCAGCCCTGCTATGTGGCCGAGCAGTTCACAGG
>JABJQE010000311.1 GCA_018663565.1 Phycisphaerae bacterium | reverse complement strand
GCCCAACGGCCCTGTCAACCCCAAAAGAAGCTTCTTTTGGGGTTGACAGGGCCGTTGGGCTCCCCTGATAATCTGGATTGTCAGATCTTGATATCGGTCGTTGTCCGAACGGACGTTCGAACTAAAAAACGGGTGCCATCGGCTCCGTTTCCATCCCCAGCCTTGGAGTGCACTGAGATGAGCATGTTCCCCATGAGAACCACGGATTCATTCGACTTCCAAGAGGTCGGCTACGAGAAGGACGGCTTTGTCGCCCGGATCACCATCAACCGGCCTCACAACTTCAACGCGTACAGCACGCCGGCTCTTGAGGAATTGGCCACAGCTTTCCAAGACGCGTCGTGGGATGACGGCATCGCCGTTGTGGTCTTCACCGGCAAGGGGCACAAGTCCTTCTGCACGGGCGGCGATGTGAAGGAGTACCAGTCCTGCTACACGCAGAAGCCTCGGGATTACTGGAAGTACATGTGCCGCTTCAAGGCCTACATCGAAGCAATTACCAATTGCTCCAAGCCCGTTATTGCCCGGCTCAACGGCATGGCCGTCGGCGGCGGCAACGAAAGCCAACTCGCCTGCGATCTCGGTGTGATGGGCGAGCACGCCTTCATCGCGCAGGTCGGCACCAGCGTCGGATCGGTCGCCTGTGGCGGATCGACACAGTGGCTGCCGATCACGGTTGGCGATCGAACCGCGCGGGGCATCCTCTTTCTCAATCAGCGGTACACGGCGTACAACAGTCTTTCGATGGGCCTCGTGAACACCGTTGTGCCGACAGTCAAGGGCCCCGATGGCGAATTCATCACGAAGTTCGCCGGTGGCCGCACCTATCTGGCCGACTGGAATACCGACCCGTGGGACACCCCTTTCGAGCATCGCGCCACCGGGGCCGACATCAAGAAGGCCCTCAAGGGCGAAGACGGTTACTCGATCGACCTGTCCCTGATGGACGAGGTCATTGCCGATCTGTGCGATCAGATTGTCAATAAGTTCTTCGAATGCACCCGCTACACCAAGGCGCAGGTCAACTACTGGAAGGACTCCGCCTGGCACGCCACGGTCGGTCACGCCCGAGACTGGCTTGCTACGCACTACACCAGTTTGGAGCCATACGAAGGCATGACCGCCTTTGTCGAGAAACGAAAGACCGACTATGTCGGAATGCGGAAGCGTGCTGCCGATCCGAACGGTTCGAGCGAGTTCCTCTGGGGTCCCTATGCCCAGGAGTGCGGCGAGTGTGGCGCGAAAGGCATTCCATCGCAGTTTGAGCACTGTGGCAAGTGCGGCGCGGCGCTGGCCGTCGCGATGGCGACCTGAACGACTCGCAGAACACAGGGAGGCGCATCGTGGCAGAAAAGCCAAGGCGAGCATTGGTGACGGGGGGGTCGAGCGGTATCGGCCGCGCGGTCGCTGAGTCACTTGCTCGTGACGGCTGCGATGTCGGCATTCTGTATCTCGGAGCGCCGGAGGACGCCAACGGCGTCGTCGAATCCATCGAGTCGATCGGCCGCAAGGCGTGGGTCAGAGTCGCGGACGTCTCCGACGCTTCCCAGGCTGCCGCCGCGGTCGAAGACTGCGCCGCCGAACTCGGTGGTCTTGAGATTCTCATCAACAACGCCGGCATCCACCGTGATCAGGTGATTTGGAAGATGACCGACGAGCAGTGGCAGGATGTCATCGATATCGATTTGACCGGTGTGTTCAACATGTCCCGCGCCGCGGCATCCATCATGCGGGCTGCCAAGTATGGCTCCATCGTCAACATCTCAAGCATCAATGGCATGCGAGGCAAGTTTGGCCAGACCAACTATGCAGCAGCCAAGGCAGGCGTCATCGGCTTCACCAAGGCTCTTGCCAAGGAGTTGGCACGGTCCACCGTGACCGTGAACGCCGTAGCGCCGGGGATGATCCAAACGCCCTTTCTCGATGCCATGCCACCCGAGGCACTCGAAAAGGCTGTGGCGGAGATTCTGATCGGTCGCATCGGGACACCCGAGGACATCGCAGAGGCGGTGACCTTCCTGTGCAGTGACAAAGCGAGATTCATCACCGGCGAAATCCTTCGGGTCGACGGCGGTCAGTACATCTGAGGAACCATGGAATGAACGACTACCAGTACTTCAATCTCGACATCACCGGCGGCGTGGCCACAGTCACGATGAATCTCCCGCCGCTCAACGTCATGGACAACCCCATGATGGCCGAGTTCAACACGCTTCTCGACGGATTGGTCGGTGACACAGCTTCGCGGCCATCGTGATTGCCGCCGAGGGTAAGGCCTTCAGCGCGGGTGTCGATGTGTCGGACCACACAGAGGACAAGGTCGGCGACATGATCGAGCGGTTCCACGGCATCTTTCGTCGTCTCGCTGCGACCGACGCGATCACCATCGCTGCCGTGCAGGGTGCCGCGCTCGGAGGCGGGTGCGAACTGGCCTGCTTTTGCGATGTCGTGCTCGCTTCGGACCGAGCGAAGTTTGGTCAGCCGGAAGTACATGTTGGGGTTTTTCCACCGGTCGCAGCGGCGATCCTTCCGTGGCGTGTTGGGCTTGGCAAGGCCATCGAACTCGTGTCGCTCGGCGCCACGATCTCGGCAACCGAAGCGCATCGGATCGGATTGGTCAACCAACTGTTCCCGGCCGATGAGTTCAATGACAAGGTCGCTGCCTACATCGACAGCATTCGCGGTCTCTCGCGGCCGGTCGTCCGCATGGCCAAGCAAGCCACCATGGTCGGAATGCGAGCCGAGACACTCAAGCGGCTCGAAGAGGCCGAAAAGATCTACCTCGATGAATTGATGCAACTCCACGATGCTCACGAGGGCATTGCGGCCTTCATGGAGAAGCGTTCGCCCGAGTGGAGTCACGCGTAGCCCGTCACACATCCAGTATTCGCATAGGAAAGCAGAACAGATGAAAGCAGCAGTATTCCACGGCGCCGACGAAGGCGTGAGAGTCGAAGAGATCCCGGTTCCGCAGGTTGGGCCGGACCAAGTGCTCGTCAAGGTCGCCGCATGTGGCGCCTGCCATACCGATCTGCACTACATCGAACATGGTGTGCCAACCTTCAAGGCGCCGCCGATTGTTCTGGGACACGAAGCCTCTGGCATCGTCGAGGAAGTCGGCGTCGATGTCGATCACCTCAGCGTCGGCCAACGGGTGCTCATCCCGGCAGTCCTCACCTGCGGCAAATGCAAATTCTGCCGCATGGGCAAGGAGAACATTTGCGCCGACATGAAGATGCTCGGCAACCATTTTGATGGAGCGTACGCCGAATATGTGTGCGTGCCGGCCAAGGACGTACTGGATCTACCTGAGTCGATTCCGCTCCTGGAAGCCTCGATCATCGCCGACGCGCTTTCGACGCCGTACCACGCTGTCAAGAACCGCGCGCAGGTGCGTCCTGGCGATACCGTCGCCGTCTTTGGCTGTGGTGGTGTGGGCATCAATGCTGTACAACTTGCCGCAGCGGCCGGCGCCTACGTGATCGCTGTCGATATCAATGAGCAAAAACTCGAATGGGCCAAGGAATTTGGCGCGGCTGAAACTGTCAACGCCAGTGAGGTCGAGCGGGCAAGCAAGGCCATCAAGAAGATGACCGGTGGGGGCGTGGACATCGCCATGGAAGTCATTGGCAACCCCCGGACGATCGAGGAAGCCTTCGAGAGTGTGCGAATCGGCGGACGGATGTGCGTCGTCGGCTACACCCACGAGAAGATCAACATCGTCGCCGGCAAGATCATGTTCAAGGAGATGGAAATCGTCGGATCGCTCGGATGTCCGCCCGGCGAATACGTCCCGCTTATTCGTATGGTCGAGGCCGGCAAGATCGACGTGTCCCGCCTCGTCACGCACCGATTCTCGCTCGACGAGATTCAGGGCGCCTTCGATGTGATGAAGGACGGCTGCTCCCTGCGGTCGATCGTGATTCCGTGAGCGAAACTGTGATGAAACGAGTGCCCATCAAGTCGCAGAAGCGGCTGCGGGGGCTCATGCGCGACTACTTCTTGGATCTCGATGCGGCTGCAAAGGACACGGACCGCCGCGTGGCGTGGTGTACTTCGGTTGGCCCGACCGAGATCCTGGCCGCGTTCGGATTCGGCGTGTTCTTCCCCGAGAACCACGGGGCCTTGCTCGGCGCCCAGAAGGTCAGCCACAAACTCATCCCGCGAGCGGTGGGGGCTGGCTATTGTCCTGAGACGTGCTCGTACATGAACAGCGACATTGGCGCATCGCTCGCCGGATGGAGTCCGCTGCAGGACATTTACGGCATCGATGGGCCGCCCACGCCTGATCTGCTTGCTTACAACACGAACCAGTGCCGCGAGGTCCAAGACTGGTTCAAGTTCTTCTCCGCGCGGCACGAGGCCACGATACTCGGCGTGCGTCCTCCGCTGTACCTCGGTGACGTGACGGACGAGCACATCGGCTTTGTCAAAGGGCAACTTCGGGAACTCATCGAGCAAATCGAGAAGCAGTTCGGTCTGGCGCTCGACGACGCGAAACTCGAAGAAGCCGTCGCCAAGTCGAGCAAGGCCAGTTCGCTCTGGAGAGAGGTGCTGGAAACCGCCCGCCATCGCCCGGCGCCGTTGAGTTTCTGGGACGGGCTGATCCTCATGGCCCCGGTCATCCTGATGCGGGGCAGCGATATCGCCATCGAGTTCTACGAGGGGTTGCTCGCCGAGATGAATCAGCGGCTTGACGACGGCGTTGGTGCTGTGCCCGATGAACGGTTTCGCGTCTACTGGGAAGGCATGCCGGT
>JABJQE010000310.1 GCA_018663565.1 Phycisphaerae bacterium | reverse complement strand
ACGGGGGTGTTGTTGTTGAGATGGCGGTGCATTGCTCCTCAAGAGGTACGTAAGACCATCTATAGAAACAGTTGTTGACCTCCCCCATCAGGCCCTCTCTAATGGGACTTGTGCGGCCTCAGGTCGCCTGTAGGGAGAGGGAACTCATGCGATACATCTGCACTTCTATCGTGGCCACGTTGGTGCTGGCTGCCTCCGCCGTCGCGGACACCCACACCGTGTTCGCAAATGACACCTCATTTGCACCAGACGCTATTGACGTGGCCCCGGGCGACACGATCATCTGGCAGTACAACAGTGGCTATCCCCATACGGTCACCTCAGGCGTTGCCTGTACGGCAGACGGCTTGTTCCATGGCGAACTTCAAAATGGAGGCGACACCTTCACGTGGGAAGTCCCCCTGGGTGCTTCCGGCGACATCCCCTACTTCTGTGAACCTCATTGCCCCATGGGCATGGATGGGGTCATCACGGTTGCTGATCCAGTATGTGAACTGACTATGACAGATGTCGAAGGCCCGTACTGGATTCCAGGATCACCGGAGCGATCAAATCTGCGCGAACCCGATGACGGTCCATTGCTCGTTCTCAATATCTCCGTCGTTGATCAGGATTGCGCGCCCGTACCGGAGGCGTGGATCGATATCTGGCATGCCGATGCGGATGGCAACTACGACAAGAACGGATGGGGATATCGCGGGCATCATTTTGCTGACATCACCGGCAACTCGCTTCTGGAGACTGTCATACCAGGCTTCTATCCTGGCAGGACAACACATATTCACGTCAAAGTGCAGGGCGTGTCGCTTAACGTGCTAACCACACAGTTGTACTTTCCTGATGTCCCACAGAATGACGATGACTTCTTCTACCACCCAGATCTTGAGGTCACTGTCATCGATGAAGACACAGATGGAAACATGCAGGCTGAGTTTACTTTTATCATCGATGATCCAGCCTGTCAGGCTGATCTTGATCAGTCCGGTGATGTCAACGTCAATGATATTCTTGCCGTGATTGCCGCCTTCAACAGTCCCGATCCGAGCGGCGATGCAACACTCGACGGATGGGTTGATGTGAATGACATTCTGGCCGTCATCAACGCCTGGGGTCCCTGCCCTTAGTAGTCCCCCACTACACCCACCACCCCACAGCACCTCCGTATTCACGGGGGTGTTGTTCTGCAAACTGTTGGGACCCTCAAATGTCGGTGAGTTGCTGAGGGGCTAGAAGTAGCTCGAATAGATACAATCAATCTTGTCTCTATCCACGATTCCGGATCACTCGAGGTGCAACTATGCCCAGAGGCTCATCAAGACGACTTGTGGTTTGGATCCTGTTACTCGTCGCAAGCGGATCGCAAGTGGCAATTACACCACTCGATCAGTGGACAGGGTTCACGCTTCTATCACTCATAGCTGCTGCCGGAGCATTGGCGTGCTTGATCTACGAAATCATCAAGTGGAACCAGTCGAAAGAAGGTTCATAATCCAGTAGTTACGGAGTGTTGTTCCATACATTCAGATCGCCAACTATCATCAGGCTAGTTGCACCAGTTTGTCCATGGCACCAAGAACACCGCGATAAGGGGCCTGATCGATGACGAGTCCAAAGCAAACAACGATTGCTCTGACCCTTGGCATTGCGATGCACTCTGTGGCTTCGATGTCCTCCGCAGACTTCCTTGAGTGGCAGTACCCCGACCCCTCATCGGATCAAGGGGCCTGGATTCCAGCCAACTGGTCAACGGGGACACTTCCAGGTCTTACTGACACGCTTTGGTTTGAGCAGTCTGGAGGATGGTGTAGATTTGAGCAACCAAGTTCACCCGAATGGATTGAGACTGTCGCACAGATCTAGATTGTGAGCGAGAACGACTTCTTCGGCGGCATTTGGAACGTCCAAATTGACTCTTCTGATGAGGGCAGCTCACCTGGAGTCAATTACACCCATCGCATTACAGATACAACTGTATGGCTGGACATCACTGCTGCGATCCCGGGCGATGGGAATGTCGATGGCCTGGTCGATGCTGCCGACCTCACCCGTCTGATTACCACCAACTGGAACGAAACCGAAGGCGCTGGGGGGCATGACTGGAGTTCATTCCAAGTCTTCAACGAGGATGATTACGATCAGAACGGCGTAGTGAACGTTCAAGACCTTCTTCTTCTCTTATCGAACTGGACTGGGTAAGACAGCCCACCACCCCACAACACCCCCGTGAATACAGGGGTGTTGTTGTGTAGGCACTGGGATGTTGCGAACAGGTAATCCAAATCATCCCGCTGCAGCCCAATAAGGCTCTGGACAGCCGCACATCCAATGAGCGGGCGGCCGTGAGGGGTAATTCCTTCTCGATTTCCGTGAAATAGCCGCTTTCCCTGCAGGTGATGACAACTGCGTGTAGACACCATCGAACCATGCTGTAGGCCCATCCCTCATACCATCCCCACAGGTCTCCTTTGGGGAGCCCCTTTGGAGCATCAACACTTGGAACTTCCACGACGGTCTGTTGGCGACCAACTCATTGCCCCAGGGGCCATGACGGAACTTCGCCATCGCCTCAGAGGCATGAGCCGCCACCACGACCTGACCACCGTGGTGGCCTGCGCCTTCGATCATCGAACCCGGATGCTCCCATTCATCTTCGCAGACACGCGAATGGCACCTGCCGGCATTCGAGCCATCGGTTCGGCGCTGATCGATACCGGATTTGAAAAAACGCGATTGGTCCTACAGCAGTGGAACCGCCGCTTTCGCCCCTCACATATGCGGCTCGATGGACGCGTTCCAGACCTCTTCATGGTCTCATCCATGGGAATGCACGAAGCCGCCTGTAAAGCGTTGGTTCGTGATGCACGACGAATCGATCCGCACCATCGCCCGCTCATCATCGTCGGCGGATCTCACGCTTTGTATGAGCCCTTCAAAGTATTCAGCGATGATCCAAACGATCCCGCAGGTCCCGACATCGCAGTCACTGGCGAGGAGTATGTATTTCTCAGCCTGCTGGAAGTCATCCTCTCAATCCGCAGCCAAGGCGAGTCAATGCGATCCGCCTTTGTTCGAGCCCGCGACGCCGGCGATCTGGATGAGATCCCAGGCCTTGTGTATCCACTCGGCAAGCAGGACGGCGTTGCGGAGCAGTTGATCGACACTGGTATCCAACGCCTTCTGAATGATCTTGACGAATTGCCGCATCCGGTGCTTGGCTATCGCATTCTTGAGCCACCCAGCCGCAAGTCCACCCTCGCATCCGATCCGCTTCCAGCAGACCGGGTGCGCAAGCACTCGCCAATCAGTTCTCTTGTGATGACGTTCGGCTGCAAATTTGCATGCCCGTATTGTCCGATCCCCGCCTACAACCAGAGGCACAATCGGGCAAAGAGCCCGGAGCGGATCGCAGATGAGATGCACCGAATCAACACCGAGTTCGACCATCGCCACTTCTTCGGAACGGACGACAACTTCTTCAATAACCACGATCGCGCACTGCAGATCGCCGAGACCCTAGCCCGCACGGAGACCGGAGGGTCACGACTTAGCTCCAGAGTTCGATGGGCTACGGAAGTCACGATTCATGACACACTCAAGATGAAGGAACACCTTCCACTCATGCGGGAGGCTGGGTGCAGAGCCCTCTGGATCGGCGTCGAAGATCTCACCGCCACGCTCGTCAAGAAGGGACAGAGTGTCGATAAGACAACAGAGGCATTCCGAAGACTCCGCGATGCCGGCATCTGTCCGATGCCGATGATGATGCATCACGACTCACAACCGCTCTACACGCGGGGCACTCACTATGGGCTACTCAATCAGGTCAAACTTCTCCGCAAAGCGGGCGCCGTATCCCTGCAGATTCTGATGATCGTCCCGTCACCTGGAAGCAAGTTGTACCACGAAACGTTCACATCAAAGCAGGTGTTTGAACGTGTCGGTGGCAGGCGGGTCGATCCGTACATGCACGATGGCAACTATGTGATCTCCTCGCATGCCAAGCGTCCTTGGACCAAACAACTCAACATCCTTGCAAGCTACTCCTATTTTTATAACCCGTGGTGGCTTCTCATGGCACTTACAAAGAAGACTGCGGTGGGCGACAAACCTGTTGCTGCGCAGATATTCGGAATGCTCGGCAACACACAGAACATCCGCCGAACTCTGGGATGGGCTCTCCGACTGATGTTTTGCAAGATCCATCGGCAGACGGCGCCGCCGAGTAGTTCGATCCCCCTGCGGAGCATCGAAGGGACGCAGTCGATCCATACGATACCGCTCGTTCAAGTTGTAATCGACACCGCAACCGATCGCGTGTGCTGACGATGAAACTCATGGCAAGACACTCAGTGGGGATAGTGAGACTGTCTGGGTCGTGGAGGGGTAATTCCTTCTCGATTTCCGTGAAATAGCCGCTTCCCATGTGGCTGATGACAACTGCGTGTAGACACCGCCAAACCATGTTGTAGGCTGTACGTGGGATGGGCGTAGAGGAGTACTTCATCAAATGCAGCGACTGATCACAAGCCTGATGGTGTTCTTGACGGGGTGTGCCGTACCGCATCACGTGCCGGCCCCACCGATAAGTGCCGGCCCGGACTGGCCGCTCGGGTGGTCTCCGAGTACCGGACAACCACGCCCAACCAATGTTCCCTTGATTGATGTGACCAAAGACAACGTGGCTGCCACATGGACCTGCGAGCCCACGCTCATCGATACTTCCACGTTTGCTCGTCAGCACCAACTCGGATCGCCGTGGGAAGGTCCGACAGAACGACCCGGCAAACTCCTCCCTCCGCACAAATCCCAGAAACCAATTGTCGATGACAACGGCATGCCGAATGATCTTCGGCCTGGTGGCCTCGAGAATCTGGGGCGGGGCGGAAATATCTGGGGATTTGAATCCATCCTGCAGACCGCTTGGACACCGCCGGATCCGTCTCTTGCCGTTGGCCCCGACCACGTGCTCGTCACCGTCAACATGGCGATTGCCTGGTATGACAAGGAAACGGGAACCGAACAATTCGCCGCCCTTCTGGACTCCACAGGAAGCCCCGGCTTCTTCGAGGATGTGGGCGCTGGTTCATTCACATTCGACCCGAAGTGTTTCTACGATCCGGTGGCAGAACGATTCGTGGTGCTTGCGCTTGAAGTCTACAGCGACACAGAAGAAGCATGGATCACACTGGCCATCAGTGATGACAGTGATCCCAACGGCGTCTGGTACAAATATCGCACGTGGGCCGTGGTGCAGAATGGAAGCGAGCAGCACTGGGTTGACTACCCGGGACTCGGGTTCGATACCGATGCCTTCTATGTGAGCGGAAATCTCTTCGGCCTCGATGACAACAGTGGCTGGGGAGGAGTTCTGTACCGAACGATTGAAAAGGAACCACTGCTCAGTGGCGACACCGCGGTGATTCACGATGTCCGGAAGAGCGGGCACGCCTCGGTCCAATGCGCCCAGCACTACGGCGAAACCCCTCTCGCTTTCTTCGTTTCACGTCGCAACAGTACGTCGCTGCGAATTTCTCGCATTCTTGACCATACAAGCCCGACGGTTTCAAGTTCCAACGTAGCGGTT
>JABJQE010000309.1 GCA_018663565.1 Phycisphaerae bacterium | reverse complement strand
CAATTTCGTGGCGTGCGAACCGGTCCGCGGATCGACTACATCTTGCGCAATGCGAGATGGCAGATTGAGGGCAGTGAGATACTCAGGGCAGCGGACGGAGTGCCCGTGGCGTCAGATCACGATGCGGTTGCTGTCCTTGCAAAACCTTTTTACGCTCGCGGAACCATTGGCCGGCCACGTCACTTGAAATCATTGTGGCAGCCTCCATCGAGCCAACTGCTCAACCTCGCCTCGCTCTCATTGCCAGACGCCATTGTTCAACACGCTGAGCGGACAGCAGGGGTGCTCGCAGATCGAGGGCGAAGCGAAACTGATCATCACCAACTCTCATGGGTTCAGGCTGGCTTTGCGTACCCGTTTTTCCTTCCAGAGATTGCGATGGATCTCACAGACTCAGTGGCCGGGATTGCGGAGAATCTATCGAACGTACGGCAACTCACCGCATATGCGCTTGACGCCAGCCCGCGACCGGGCAAGCAGCCACGCGGTAGTGTGGCGATAGCCGAGCAAGTACTGGCATTGCTCGCAGTGCCAGCGGACACGTTCTATATCGAGGAAGAATCAATCGGGCTCGTCGATGTCATCACTCGATCGATGGATGTTGACTTTGCCGCTCTCGTGCGCAGCATTCAAATTCCGGCTGAACGCCAACCATCAATCCTTGGCCGCGCGAATCCACCGGGCGTGACGGGAACAATTCTTGCCGCTGCGCAGGGCCCGAATGGATGGCGAGTCCTCGGCGGCGACGGCGTGAACACGTATGACATGGCAGTGATCGGTGAGGTCTTTGACCTCGGCGGCGACGACCACTACACCGCGAGTGATCTTGTGATTGGCGACCGATTGGTGGTGGATCTCAATGGTGATGATGTGTATACCGGGACCGATCGGCAAGGTCCCGCAGCCGGACTCTTTGGGACATCGATTATTGACGATCGGGGAGGCCATGACCGGTACGGAGTAGTCGGTGGCAAGTTCTCCACGGCGGCGGGCGCCTTCGGTGTTGGCATGATCATTGATCGTGGCGGCAACGATGTCTACATGGGCACGCAGTGGTCGATCGGCGCGGCGGTGTATGGCGCAGGCATCATCTTGGACCTCGGTACTGGTACTGACCAATACCTCGGCGACTATCTGACCGACGCAGTCGGCGGCCCACGTGGCTTTGGATTTGTATTTGATGAGGGCGGAGACGATCGACACGTGGCAGATGGCCCGACCCCATCGGCATATGGCACGGAAGGTGTACATGCCGCGTTTAGCCAAGGCATAGGATTCGGATATCGCAAGTATGCCGCGGGGGGAATTGGATTGCTGTGCGACATGGCTGGCGACGATGTGTATCAAGCCGGTGAGTTCAGTCAGGGCGGTGGGTATTACCACAGCCTTGGCGTTTTGCGAGATTACGGCGGCAACGATGTGTATCACGGCAATCGCTACGCGCAAGGGTTCGGCGTCCATCAAGCATTTGGCGTGTTGATAGAAGATGGCGGTGATGATGTGTACACCGCCATGACCGCTGCCGATCAAGGATCAGCATGGGACATCGCCGCGGGCGCTTTGGTGGAGCGTGGGGGCAATGATTCATATACCGCCAATGGCATGGCGCAGGCCTCTGCCGCGCAGCAGGCAATTGCCTATCTCATTGAAATCTCAGGAGACGACACCTATCAGGCGAGTAACCCAGGTCAAGGCGGGTCTGGCTCCAACACTTATCACTGGGATGCTACGAAGGCTTTCTCATTTAGTGTGCTGCACGACCTCGCCGGCCAGGACACCTATTCACTTGGCCGGAAGAATGGTGAGACGACCGTGACGAATCCAGATCCCAAAGCGAAGGGAAGCGGGGTAGGGGTGTGCGTGGACACGCAGGCGAGTGAGAACGTCACCCCGTAGTGATGTCTGGTCGGGCGCGAAGGGTTGTGAGTGCGTGATGGAGGCGGCTCTTGACTGTTCCGGTTGGAATTTCAAGACTTGCAGCGATTTCGAGCAGGCTCATGTCCTCCACGAATCGAAGGAGCAGCACTTCTCGCTGTCCGTCGGGTAGGCCTGCGACGAGCCGTTCGAGTTCATCAGAAAACTGCACAGGTGCAGGGCCTTCCTGATCAGGCACATCACCAAGTACCTCCCGGCGAGTTCGGCGGCGGCGGGTATGTGCGATGTTGCGTATAGCGGGGTACAAGAAGGTGGAGAGTTTGGCAGATAACGTCAGCCGCTTTCGGCATCGTTGTAGAAGCCAGGCGAATGTTTCTTGCGAGACGTCGAGAGCAGCATGTTCATCGCCATTGCACATACGCAGCGCAGTCCGCCATACGAATTCTTTGTGGCGGTGATACAGCGACTCAAAACCAGATGTATCGCCACGTCGAATAGCGATGACGAGTTCTTGATCGCTCAGCGTTGACATATGGCCCAGGGTGGATCCGACGATTCGACTGCAAGTCCATTGATGATGAGCCGCCGCGCATGGAGTAGCGGCGATGCATTTGTGTTCGCGCCGCCATAGAGGGCGTCCCCTACAAGAGGGTGGCCAAGATAGGCCATGCCAGCCCGGAGCATATGCCGCCGCCCAGGGCCGAGCAGTTCCATTTCAACCACATCTCCATCGCTGCTGCGTTGGAGGACAGTCCACGTGCAGCGGCCGAGTGCGCGGGCGTTTCCATGTGTAGAGACGGTCATCTTGCGGGATCCACGATGTCGTTTGGTAAAATACAAGTCAAAGGCGCCCTGCTCGGGCAATCCAACGCCGCACCGAGCCACATACTGCTTTTCAATTCGCGTATTTCCTCGTCCCGACATGGCATCTCGGAGT
>JABJQE010000308.1 GCA_018663565.1 Phycisphaerae bacterium | reverse complement strand
GCGCGATGAGTACCGCGGTTCGTGGTGTCATGCCAATTGCAGTGCCAAGTAAGTAAGCAGGAAGTCGAACGCCGCACGCGGCCATCGCGAGATTTGTCAGCGCAAATGGTGAATTGGGTGGAATGCGAACCAGAGTGACAATGCCGAGCGTTCGCCAGAATCCGTGGCCAACAAGGGCGGTACGAATGACCCGCGACTGCGCATGTCGTTCAATGGCATCCTCAACCCGTCTGCGAGATACCAGACGCGCGATACACCAGCCGATCAAGGAACCGCCAACGAATCCAACAAGTGCCGCGGGCAAACCAATGGCAATGCCGAAGACCCAGCCGCCGAGCACCGCTTGGGCGTAGGTTGGCAGAAGACCAAGACCGCTTGTGGCGGCGAATATGAGGGCAAACAGAACTGGCGCCCACGATCCCATAGACAACAGCCAGTCGGAAACCGGGCCAAGATAGGCAAGTAGCGCGAACCCGAGCCCGGCCGGCGCGATGAGCCAGAGGGCTGCAAGTATTCCCGCCGGCCCGAGCGATTTGATGTCGAAACGTTCAGGCTCGCTCATTGGGCACGCTCTTGGGTGTTACCCCTCAGTGTTGTCAGGACGACAGTGGGATCAGCTTGTATCGAAACCGGCTGAATAGAATCATTGATTGATTTGGCCACCAGTTCAGCAGTGGCAACGAGCCCCGCTGCGGTGGGGTGCAGTTTGTCAAATTGAATGATGCGAATGCCCTTGCTCCACTGGTGACCGTTGAGGTCTGGCGGAGTGCCACGTTGCCACGAGTGCAGTGTGCGCGCAAGCGGGACCACGTGTACGTTTGGTCGAGTCGCTGCCCATGATTCAATTCTGGCATTGATCGAATCGAGCGTGTGCGGTTGTGGTATTTGCCTTGTGGAGATGATCGCTATGGGTTGTACCGTGGCCGCAGCGGATACGTCAGGAATATCTCCAACAAGAAGCGGTCCATCAAACCGTTCAAGTTCCTTGAGCCCTTGCTCAAGAAGTGGCAAGCGATCCTGTTCGGGCCTGCTTCCATAGGCGTACCAGAAGAGAAAGTCGATGCCAACAATGAGTGTTGGATCAGTGGCAATGGCGGCGCTCATTTCGGACGCGCCAATGGCGGTGGGATTTGAGAAGAAGAAGCTATTCGCGTGGTCAGTGATTTTCGGCGTGATATCGATGAGTACGGCAGGCAGTACGTCGGCGAGGTCAATGTGGGCGTGATGCACCGGGACAGGTTCATTCCCAGGCTTCGTTGGCACGACCACCGCCCACCCGGCCGACGCACTTGCGCCAATCACAGCTATGCGATCAAGCGATGATGGCGGGGCGCTTGTGTCTGGTGCGCCCAGGGCAACGGCCGTGATGAGTATGAGCCACATCATGAAGGTGAGTCCTGCCGTTCATGGCGTCCTTCCCACACGTCGTATCCAAACAAACGAGCATCGACCTTGGCGTTCCGTAGCGGTACCCGGCACGATGTTCGCAGGCCGATGAGTTTGGCGAGTTCGAGGTTGCCAGTGTAAATCCACGATGACCAGCCGCCGCAGCGGTGCTTGAGGAAGTCGCCCATGCGTGGATACAACAGTTCCAAGTCGTGTTGTTCGCCAAGTCTCAACCCGTACTCGGGGTGCAAAATGAGGTGCCCTTTTTCTTCGGGCATGGGAGTATCTGCAAAGTCGCAGACATCGGTTTGGATGAGATGGTCCACGCCAGCTGTTTCTGCATTGCGTTGTGTTGCGGTCACTGCATCAGGATTGATGTCAGTCGCGATGATTGGCGGGCAAGTCGTGCGTCCACGGCGTGGCTTAGGTGGTGTGGCATCGTGGCGAATCGTGTCCCACGCATCTTTGTTGAAGGCGACGAGGTGTTGAAATCCGTAGGCGCTGCGAAGAAGGCCCGGTGGACGCCCCGTTGCCATGAGCGCTGCTTCGATGGCCAGTGTGCCGCTGCCGCACATTGGAATGACTAAAGGGGCTGCCCCGGTGTAGCCAGATTGTTGGAGGATCGCAGCGGCGAGTGTTTCTCGCAGCGGCGCTAGGTGGGGCATCTTGCGGTATCCGCGGTCGGCGAGTTTTTGTCCGCTTGTGTCAATCCAGATTTGCGCGGTGTCGCCGGCCCAGTGCAGGTGAATGACGGCGGCATTTCGAAGTGGTCCGGAATCTGGTCGCCTGCTAAAGATGCCTCGAATGCGATCGACAATGGCATCTTTGACCTTGAGGCTCGCGAACATCGTGTTGTCAATGGTCGGATGATCAACCGTGCACGTCACCGTGAAGTAGCCATTGAGCGGAATGATGTCCTCCCACGGAATCTTCGACACGCCAACGCTGAGTTCGTCGGGGTGCGTACACGCGAACGAGCTGAGGCGATACAGCACTCGCATGGCAATGCGAGAGACAAGATTGAGCCGCATGGCATCAAGCAGGCTGCCCTGGCATTCGACTCCGGTGGGGCCGCCTTGTTGGGTCGTGACACCAAGGTGTTCGAGCTCGTCTGCGAGCAGGTCACGCTGGCCAGGGCTGCAAGAGAGACGTAGGGTGGAGGTGGTTTCGAAATTCATGGGGCGATCAAGGTGCAGGGAATACTGCATGCGGGTCGATGGATGGGGAAGGTGGTGAGCGGACAGTATCCCATCACCACGCGAGCACGAGGGTCTTGATGGACGATCTTCCGATCAATAGGCGTGTGACGGTCCCCGCCCGCGATTTGCGGGTTGAGACCTCGACGTCGAGTGGGCCGGGTGGCCAGCGGACCAATCGAGTGCAAACTCGGGTGACGCTCATTCTGGAGTTCATGCGGTGCGAGGCCTTCTCAGATGCACAGCGGCAGCTTGTGGGTGATCGGATCGGTCATCGAATTGGTGCTGACGGCACTATTCGCGTGATCTGTGGTCGACATCGCCGGCAAACCGCAAATCTCGAGGAGGTGCGTGAGCGGCTCGCCGCCCTCCTTCGGGACGCCATGCAGCCAATTCGGGCTCGCAAGGCTACTCGGCCTACGCGGGCGAGCAATCGCCGGCGAATTGAGTCAAAATCACGTCGATCGGCCCAGAAGCGGGACCGAGGTCGAGATTGGCGTGGGGGCGAATAAAATCACGGCTGATTCAATCGTGCGGGCTGTTCGATGGTGATTTATCATCGAATTGTGAGGCCGATCGAATACGATCAAGGTTTGGCGCATACTCGAGGCTGTAGGGGATACTACGCACGATGAATATACGAAAAAACATGGTTGGAGTTGCCGTACTGGCAGCAGGTCAAAGTGGCTTGGTGCTTGCAGACTCGGAGGAGTCGTTCGCAGCTCCGACGATCGTGGCCGACATGCCGGCCTCAGGATCGGGCTTTGCCCACGGTGGATCTGTGGCTGCTGCCGCAGACATCGTTGTTGTTGGCCGGCCATTTGATGGTGGCAGCGATTCCGATGGCGGGGCCGTCGATGTGTTTCGCCGCGTGGCAACAGATGCCACTCTCGAGGGCGTGCCATGGGAGTGGGTGTTCTGGTGCCGCCTTCAGCCCGATGTCCCGATGGCAGGAAGCCGCTTTGGCAATTCCGTTGCAGTTGATGGCATGCGGGTCGTGGTTGGTGGTTGGAGCGACGACCGCGTTGATGTGAACGCAGGCGCCGCATGGGTTTTTGACATTCCAGAGACAGCACAAGACGTAGTAGTTTCGACCGCAATGCTCGTGCCATCCGAACAGATCGCTGGCGACTACTTTGGCTGGGATGTCGACATTGATGGTGATGTGATCGCGGTTGGTAGTTGGGGCGTTGATGTCACTGAAGAAGGTGACCACGCTGGAGCAGTCTGGGTCTTTGAGAAAGAGGGGGCTGACTTTGTCGTGAGTCAGCAATTGACTGCCGATGATGCCATGGCTGGAGATCGATTTGGATCGGCGATCAATATTGAGGGCGACGAGATCTTTGTCGGCGCGCCGTACCGCTCGGATGAATCGGGCAGTGTGTACTCATTCCACAAGGGCCAGACTGGTTGGAATCAGGTGCAACGCATTGATTCGCCGGAGGGTCACGCGAACGAACACTTTGGATCCGCCTTGAAGCGTGTTGTCGGAGCGGGCGAAGGGCTAGGCGGTCTGGCCGTCGGGGCCCCCGGCGACGGGGAACTTGGCCCACTCGCGGGTGCTGCGTGGGCCTTTCCCGCGCTCGGTGGCGGTCTCTTCGACACGGAAGAATCGATCAAGATTTTGGTTGATGGTGGCGGCCCCTGGGATCGGGCCGGATCATCGATAACTGGATTTGAATCCGATCACCAAGATGAAGGTGGAGACGAGGGCATCATTTTGCTTGGTGTGCCCGGGTGGCGTAATCCATCAAATGGCGCCGTCGAAGGTGCCGTTGTTGCGGCGGTGATTGATGAAGGCCAAACCG
>JABJQE010000041.1 GCA_018663565.1 Phycisphaerae bacterium | reverse complement strand
TCAAGTACATCAGCGGGACTCGCGGTGTCGCCATCGAAGTCGAATCGATCAATTTCGCCATGAACTTCTTCGAGGGCGTCGATGAGTTGCCGCGTGTAATACGGCGACAAAAAGGCGTCGTCCCCAATCAGGGCGACAACTCGCATAGATGCATCGAATGTGACCTTGGCCATACCCTGAGAATAGCGTCCGAAATCCTCCCACGCGCGGCTCCGTGGGCAGCTAAGGATGGACCTTCAAAGGGGGATCTGCCATCTCAGCTCGCGTGCTCCGCTACGCTCTTGCCATGCTCGCCATCGAAGTCATTCAAGGCCCAGACCGTGGTCGACGATTCCCACTACCCCCGGGCGAGCCCCAACTCCTTGGCCGATCGTCCGAGGCCATCCCGCTAACCGACCGTAGTGTGAGTCGCCGCCACGCTGAACTCACGCCAAATGGCGATGAATGGCTTATCCGCGACCTCAAGTCTTCCAATGGAACAGATGTCAATGGAACACTCATCCATGCTCCGACCCGCGTGGTTCTTGGTGACACCATCCGGTGCGGGCAGAGCCTGTTCACGCTCATCGACAACGTCGAGTTCATCGCTGGCCCGGGTAGCAGCAGTCCGCCAAGCCGCCACTATCCGCCCCCGATGCTTCTGCCAACTGATGCCGAGCAACAGCAACGCGTGCTTGCCATGATTTGGAATATCACTGGATATGAAGGCACATCAGCTGGAATGGCTGAGTTGTGCTCGACACTCTCTCTTGGTCTCGGGTCGATCCGAGTCGGTGAATCAATTCAAGCTGCCACGCCCAACGACATCATGATTCCGCTGCGGCATGCCGACGGTACCACGCAGATCGCCTTGTCCTTCGAGTCTCCACCAGAGCCATGGCAGCATTCGGCCGCCGAACTGGGCATTTGGCTCTTTGAGACGCTTGGCGAAGCGGGCCGTGTAGCTGAACGCGATCGCCTTGCGGCCATGGGTGAAACCGTTGCAGTGATCAGCCATGCCGTCAAGAACATCTTGCAAGGCCTCCAGGGCGGTGCCGGAGCGATTGAACTTGCGATTTCCCGCGGCGATCTCGAACTCGCCCGCGAAGGATGGCCCATCCTTGCCCGCAATCTCGACCGCATCCACGACCTGACCTTCAATATGCTCGCGTGGTCTCGCACAAGTCACCTCGACCTCGCCGCAGGATCAATTCAATCGCTTATTGATGAGGTTGTAGCGTTGCAGCGTCCAACCTTTGAGCAGCGACGCGTCCGGCTCGACACAGCAGGCGAGCCGCTCGAAGCAGTGCCTTTTGATGCCCCTGCCCTGCATCAGGCTGTGCTCAATCTCGTGCTCAATGCGCTCGAAGCGGTCCCACCACGTCGCGGCGTGGTCTGTATCGAGACTTCAATTGATCAACTACGACAAGAGGCTGTGCTAGCCGTCGTCGACAATGGCCCAGGCGTACCGCTTGCCTCACAGCAGAGCATCTTTGAGCCGTTTTCGTCGAATCGCGGCCAGCGTGGCACAGGGCTCGGGCTTGCGGTGACCCGCCGAATTGCCGCCGCGCACGGCGGCCGGCTCGTCTTGCACACACCAGATACCGGTGGTGCTCGATTTGAGATCAGGTTGCCCCTCCATGTGGCCGATGGTGATCCGGGTGACACTGATGTGCCACCTTCGACCCGTATCGACCCAAATGAATTTGAACCCTAAACCCACACCGGGACTATGATGGCCATCTTCACTGACACCACCACTTCCACAAGGAAAGCCTCCACGATGGATACCGCGGCCCCCCACCCGCTCTCAATGATGCCGCCTGATACTCGGGCATCCGGACAGCTTCAGCGTACGCGTGAGATGACACTCGATGAGCTTCTGCTCGAGAATCGCGTCATCTTCCTTGTTGGCGAGATCAACCACGCCTCCGCCGCCCGGGTCATGATGCAGATGTTGTATCTCGAAGACCAAAAACGCGGCCAGCCCATCAACTTCTATATCAATAGTCCAGGCGGGGCTGTCGACGACACACTTGCCCTGTACGACACCATGCGATTCATCTCAAGTGAAGTTGCGACGTATTGCATCGGCAGAGCCTACAGCGGCGGAGCCGTGCTCCTAGCCGCAGGACAAGAAGGTCACCGGCACATCCTGCCGCACGCCAAAGTGATGATTCATCAGCCGTACGGCGGTGTCACCGGCCAAACAACTGATGTGAAGATTCAGGCCGAGCAGATCGTCAAGTCCAAGGAAACATTGAACCGCATCCTTGCTGACCACACCGGCCAGCCCTACGACACGGTGTCCTCGGACTCCGAGCGTGACAAGTACTTCTCAGCCGCCGAAGCCAAGGCCTATGGCCTTGTAGACACCGTGGTTGAATTCCCGAAACCCAAGAAGACGAAGAAGGATTCCTGAGTCCATGTCGCAGTTGATTCCCATCGTCATCGAGAAGGAAGGTCGCGGTGAACGCGCCTATGACATCTTCTCGCGTTTGCTCAAAGATCGCATCGTCTTTCTCGCCGGACCGGTGATGGATGATTCTGCCAACCTCATCGTGGCCCAATTGTTGTTCTTGGCCAATGAAGACCCCGATAAAGACATCAATCTCTACGTCAGCTCGCCTGGCGGGAGCGTGACGGCCGGGCTTGGCATCATCGACACGATGAACTTCATCCCTTGCGATGTCGGCACGTACATCATCGGCCAGGCCGCATCGATGGGCTCACTCATCGGATGCTCCGGAGCCAAAGGCAAGCGGTGCACGCTGCCCAATGCCAAGAACCTCATGCACCAACCACTATTGAGTGGTGTCATGGAGGGTCAGGCGACGGATCTGCAGATCGAAGCCGAGGAGATGCTTCGCCTGCGAGACGTGCTGTACAAGATCTACTCTGAGGCCTCTGGTCGAACGATTGAGCAAATCGAGAATGACTGCGAACGCAACTGCTGGCTCGATGCCAAGGGCATGAAGGAGTACGGCCTTGTTGACCGCATCATCGATCGACTCTCATCCGAGAACGCCTGATGAAGACACGTGGCGTGCTGGTGCTTACATCACTCGTCGTAGTTGTCCCACTACTTGGATGTGACGGAGCCTCTCGACGAGCAAGTGCTCGGTTGCGTACCGAGAATGCATCGCTCCAGCGACAGATTGAGGGCCTTGAAGCCCGCACGCGAGAACTCGAAGCCGCAGTGACCGCAAAGACTAGCGGCAGCTCGCCTGAATTGACCGCCATCAACACGCCTCAGGTCGCCACGTTGTCGGTCTCATCGATGAGTGGCTTTGAGCCCGGCGATACACCTGATTCCACCATCCTCGAAGTTCACGTCCAGGCAAGTGATGGCCGACAGCGGCCCATTCAGCTCGTTGGGCCACTCGAAGCGCAAATCTTGCGGCCTGTCCAAGGGGAGCCGCCACAAGTCCTTGCTGACATTAGGCTCGACCCCACCCAGGTGCGAGATGCATGGCGTGGTGGGATGTTTGGCGCGACCTATCTCGTACCTGTGCCGCTCTCCACGATTGACCTGCCAGCAGACAGCCCCCTGCTCGTCCATATCTTTTTTGACGATGCCCGAACCGGCCGCCGCCTTGAATCAACTGGCAGTGTGACCCACACTCCATCCACCGATTCACCCTGACCCACGACACGCCGGCGACCGATGACGACAGGGGGTAAACTGCCCGCATGCGTCGCCTGCTGACTGCAATTCTGCTTACGCCAATGGTTCTCGGTCCTTTGACCGGATGTTACCGGCCGTTATTTGATGAGAATTTGCCGCGTCACCAATATGAGTCCTACGACACCGCGCGGCATGGCAACGTGCCAACCGAGGAGTACGACCTCTTTGGAAACCCCCAACCAACGCTCAAGGCGCGGTTGGTTGATCGATGAGCACGGCTGAACGATCCGATCACAACGCTTGCGAGCACAGTGTGGCTTTAATGCACACAACGACCAGAAACCTACCGACGTCGATTCAAGTTGGCTGGGGGGGTCTAGCCGATGGATGTACTGAGGGACAAGGACAGTCCCGAGGAATCCCAACACCGATGAATCATCAATCGAGCGGCCCAAGTCGCCGCACGCAGTTTGTCTTCGCCGCCTTCGCAGTCGCTATGACCGCAGCCATGGCGATACTCGCACTGGATACACCCCGACAAGCTGGTGGATTCCCACTCACGTCAATCACACCCCTCGAAGATCGACCAAGCGTTGGCGACGACTTGTTGTTCGCCACCAAGGACGGACTCGAGCACACGCGATGGACCGGCATTGTCATCCATCACCTCGGTGACCCATTCGGCACACCCGAGTCGATCCACCGGCAGCACCTGTCATGGGGCTACCAGGGACTCGGCTATCACTTCCTCGTCGGCAATGGCAATGGACTCGCCAACGGCGAGATTCACGTTGGATATCGCTGGATTGAACAACTTCCAGGAGCCCACGTGGTTGGCGAAGCTGGCCGAGACCACAATGAGCACTCTATTGGCATTTGCCTAGTTGGAAATGGTGATCGCCACGGATTCTCTGATCGGCAGCTCAAGCACCTCACGCGGCTTGTTCAGAGAATTCAGCAGAAATTTGGCATCCCAAGCGACAACGTCTACCTCCACCAAGATCTCGCCGCAGAGCTGACCTCACCGGGTCGCCTCTTCCCAGAAGCTGAATTTCGGTCGCAGTTGCTCGACGCTCCGCGTTGAGTCAGGCCACCACACCCGGTATCCTTGTACGATTCTCCTCCAACGGGCCACTTCCTGGCTCACGGGAGGAGCTTCTGTCATGTCTCCACCACGCGTCATTGCCGGGTTCACTGTCCTCGCCAAAATCGGTGAAGGTGCGCGATCCGAGATCTACGCCGTGCAAGACACCAAGACCAAACAAGTCTGGGCGCTCAAGCACGTTGAGCTGAACAACGACAAAGATGACCGCTTCATAACGCAGGCCCAAAGCGAATACGCCATTGGGACAAAACTCTCCCACCCAGCTATTCGCAAGATCCGCAAGATCATCAAGCAACGAAAGCTCTTCAAGGTTGAAGGTGTCGCGGTCGTCATGGAACTTGTAGACGCCACATCGCTCGATCTGCAACTTCCGCGAACAACCAGTGCGGCAGTAGCCATCTTCCGGCAAGTGGCCGACGCCCTCTCGCATATGCACGGAAAGGGCTTCGTGCACGCTGACATGAAGCCCACGAACGTGCTAGTTACCGAAGACAACCAGGTCAAAGTGATCGATCTTGGCCAGGCCTGCCCGATCGGCACTATCAAGAAGCGAATCCAAGGCACACCAGGGTATATGGCCCCAGAGCAAGCCCTACGCGAAGCGATTGACGAACGCACCGACATCTACAACCTCGGCGCCATGATGTACTGGGTGCTCGTGCGGAAGGTCATCCCAACCGCGATGCCTCCACAAGGCGGCGACCCGACCCTGCTCTCAACTACAGATATCGAAGACATCCCACCTCCAGAGCCGCCGCACGAAACATGCAGCGCTGTATCAGTCGAACTTTCTGAGCTCATCATGGAGTGCGTCCAAAAGGACCGCGAAGATCGCCCTGACTCCATGGAGATCGTGTCGCGGCGACTTGCCGGAATGGCCAAGGCGGCTTCTTGAGGACACGCAATGCAAGATGAAGATGACATCTGCATGTGCTTCCATGTCAGCCAACGAAAAGTGGCGGCCTGGATCAAACGAGAACAACCCAAAGTGGCCTCGCAGTTGAGCAATTGCCTTGGTGCTGGCACCGGCTGCGGCTGGTGCCGGCCATTTCTTGAACAGTTGTATCGCCAATGGAAAGACGGAGAACCCGTCGAATTGAGCGTAGAACTCGAGTCCTACTGCTCCGGCCGAGAACGCCACCGGGAGCGACGAAAGACCGAGTAAGCCCGGCTCTCCCTTAGCCGCGGGCGTTCTTGCCTGGTCCTGAACGCAGGCACATCCCCACGATGCTCCATTCGCTCGTGCGGCCATCGCTCCACTGAATGTTGACCGTGTTGCCGTGTCGCTCCAGCAGTCCGCTTGCCACCCGGCGAACAACGCCCCGGTCACCAGATACCTCGCCCTCAAGCCTCAGCCAAGCCGGGCGATGGTCTGACATCGCCTCAATGGCAATGTCGGAGCCATCCCTATCCGGTCGCTCCATGCACCGTATCCCCCACAGGAGGGCCTCTGCCCGAGTTCCACGGGCCACCAGCAGATCCCAGTGAACTGACCCATCTGGCACACTGTGCTCAAGCACCACCACCCGCACAGGCGGCGAATCTGCTGGTACTGGCCATTCTGGGGTCGGATTGTCCACGAGTACTCCACGATCTTGAGGGAGGGGAGGAATCTGAGCCGCATCAATCGTATGATGCCCGACGTGAAACCAATGAATCAATCCATCATCGTATTGTCTGGACTGCTACTCGGGGCTTCCCTGACTGCATGCTCCAACCGTATTCCTACTCCCGCCTTGCGGCAAAAAGGCGAGCTTGCCGTATCGATCAATGATTGGCCCGCCGCCGTGGAATGGTACGGCGAACTTGCAGACCGAGACCAAACGGACTGGAAAGCGCAGGCTGCCCTTGGCCATGCCGCCCTTGAAGCTGGAGATCTCTCCACTGCCCGCCGAGCACTTGAGATTGCCTCGACGCTCCGCCCGTCCAATGTGGACATCGCGCGTGACCTCGCCGACACACTGGAACAACAAGAAGCGTGGGACGACTTGTTTGCCTATCTCCAAGATCGCGCAACCACGACGTCGACGTCCGATGACTGGCTTCGGCTTGCCCGGGTTGCCATTGAAGCCGACGATCCAGACACAGCACGCCAAGCCATTCGCACCGCCATCGCAGTTGATGGTGGCACAACCGTATCGCCCTATCTTCGAGCAGCGCGTCTCGCCCGTCGCCTCGGCGATGACAAGGCCGAAGCCCGAAATCGCAAGGTTGCCCAGGTGCATGAGGTGCCAGTCGTTGGCACTGCCGTCCTCGGCGCCGTATTGGCACATGGGCGACACCGTGACCCGGTTAGAAAGGGTCAGCCCGCGCATCGAAAAAGGTGAAAACAAATGAGACGCCATGGCGCCAAGTCCCCCCGCATTGACATCGACCGGTCCACCGATTAGCAATTAAGCTCGCCAACGTCGACATAAAACACTTACATTTCAGAGGTTTTCGCCATGGCCGCCACTTCGGAAACCACCACGCCCGAACTTTCCTATCCCCAATTCGACAAGCACTTCACAGAGTTCGTCGGTGTTGCCGCCGATGGCCACCTGTGGGTCGAGGGCCGCGATTGCGTAGAACTGGCCCAGACCTTCGGCACGCCGCTTTATGTCCTGAGCGAAGGTCAGTTGCGCCACAACTTGCGCCATTTCCGCTCGGCCTTCGAATCGCGCTATCCAACGGTTGAGGTGTTGTTCGCCAACAAATCCAATAACGGCCTGGCCGTGCGCCACGTGGTTAATCAAGAAGGCGTCGGCGGCGACTGCTTCGGCGTCAACGAGCTTTATCTGGCGCTTCTTGCCGG
>JABJQE010000307.1 GCA_018663565.1 Phycisphaerae bacterium | reverse complement strand
CCCTGGGCCAGTGAGCCCGGTGGTCCCCGCTTCGACGACGCCAGTCTTTGCAGGAGCATCGATGGGTGTTGCCAGGGAGGTGGTCTTTGTAATAGACGCGAGTGGCAGCATGACGGCCTGGCTTCCATTTGTGATCGATGAAGTTGAACGCACGCTCGCCGCCATGACCGCAGACCAACGATTCGCGGTGGTGTGCTTTTCCGGTGAGGCTGTGACCGTGACACCGACGAAGGGCCTCGTCAAGGCCACGCCCGCTGCTTCGGCTGCAGCGATCCAGTCGCTTCGCACGACTGCGGGGCGTCAGCCTGGCGGCGGGTCCGATCCGGTGCCCGCCATGAAAGAGGCCTTCTCGATGAAGCCCGAACTGATATTGCTCCTGAGCGAGGGGCTTGCTGGCCGCGGCAGGTGGGCGGTTGACCGCGCGGCCACGATGCGGGCGCTCGACCAACTGAATCCGGCACGTGATGTCCGGGTCTCTTGTATTCGTTTGACGACTGATTCGCAGAAGGATTCTGCGGTGTTGATGGAAGACATTTCCGCTGCCTACGGCGATGGGGACGTGACCACTATTACGCTCGAGGAGCTCGACCGATGAGCATGAAACTGTACGTGACTGCTGCAACACTATTGATCTGGACTGGGCCAGCGTCCGCTTCACCGGCGGCTCGGAGCTTTGGTTCGGCGTTCTTTTTGTCCCGAAACGGAGACGGCCGGATTGAGCTGCTCGGTACGGCAGTCATTTGGCTACTGCTGTGCATGTCTGCGGTGGCGATTGGCCTCGCCATCGCGATGGCGACCAATAATCGGCGGCAGTCAATACTGCCCGACGGCTTCGTCGAAGAAATGCGAAGTGATATTGCTGCAAAGCGATTCAAGGAGGCGATGGGCCGGGCGGACGAATGCGAGTCATTCATAGGCCGCATCATGGGCGAGTCCATGCGGCAAGCGCCGTTTGGCTGGAATGCCGTCATACGAACGCTCGAGCAAGCATCTGAAGAACGAACCGTCGCTCGACTTCGCCGGATTGAAGTGCTCAACACAATTGGGCAGGTGAGCCCCATGATTGGGTTGTTCGGAACGGTGTATGGCATGATTCTCGCGTTTACCGCCATTGTGGCCTCAGGCGGCGCGGCTGATCCCGTCATGCTCGCCGGCGGCATTGGTACCGCGTTGACCACAACCTTCTGGGGGCTTGTTGTCGCAATTCCGTCGCTTGCAGCATGCGCAATGTTGCGCGGGCACATCGATTCGACCACGGCGGAAGCAACATTGGCTGCCGAAGAACTCCTCAGCGGATTTCGCCCGAAGAAGGGCAACGGGGGGGCGTCTGCCTCGTGAGGACTCGCCGACCAGCACTGCCGGTGCAGGCCAATATGACATCGCTGATCGATGTCGTGTTTCTCTTGATCGTGTTCTTCGTGCTCGTGTCACGAATCGTTGATGAAGATCGCCCTCGTGTCGACTTGCCCACGCCGACACCACCCGCGACGATTCTTGCCTCGCCAGGTCCTCGCGCTGTCATCAGTGTTGTGACGGACGAGTCTGATATGAGCGCGTATCACCTCGCGGGCATCACGTATCCGGCCGATCAGCATGGTCGTGCTGCGCTCGATGTCGTGCTCGCCGAGCTTCTTCGCCGAGATGGTTCGACTGCTATTCAGATAAGAGCGGGCCGAGACACGCCGTGGGATATCGTCGCGCCGCTTCTTGACGGAGCGCGTTCCGCTGGAACCACTGCCGGTCTTTCACATCCCGTTCGCGTGCAGCTCGCCGCAATTCGAAAGCGTGACATATGAGACCGCACGCGAAAGCGAATCGAAGACGTGGCAGCGGTGTAGAACTTCAGATTGCACCGATGATCGATGTGGTATTTCTCTTGTTGATGTACTTCATGGTCGCGACCGACTTTAGTCCGGCGGAAGAAGTGTTTCGGCTCGACTTGCCCGATCAAATCGTGGGGGCCGATGATCCGCTGCAACTCTTAGATGAACCGCTCCGCATTCGCGTTGTGGCAGCCGGGGCTCGAAGCGATCAAGCACGCGTGTCGATTGATGGTCCGTGGGACGCGGCGGGATCTGCAGAAGGGCTGCGTGTCTTTCTGTACGAGGCCGTGTTGCCACGAGGCACATTATTTCTTCCAGATCACCCGATTGTGATCGTCCCATCAGAGCAAGTTGGATGGGGCCACGTCGTGGCAGTCTTTAACGCCGCTGTCGCTGCGGGATGTACTAACGTGACACTAGAGACATCACCATGATTGTTGGCGCGAGCATTGTGATTGGTCTATGTGTGAGTGGTAGCAACACGCTTCGCGATCGATATGACGAGGCTGTGATACCTGCAGAACGAATTGACTCCGGTCTTGCGCTGCTTGATGACATCTTGGTTCGCCAGTGGTCTGACAACCTTACGGTGGAACTGGCGATGGTTGGTCTTCCCGATTCAACTCGAACAGATCGAGCGATTGCGATTGTTGATGAGGCGCTTGTGGTAACGGTTTCAGTAGACAATTGGATTCGCGATGCGGTGTCGCGTGGCGAGCGGATGCGAGCAGAGGCAGATCGCTGGCAGGCGGCCCGTGGCCTCGCGTGCGCCGCTGCTGTCGTGCTTGGCGACAAGGACGCGAATCTGTCTGAGGAGGCAACGCTTCATCTTCAGAACACGATCGCCCGGATGGGAGATTCCACCGGCAGATTTCGTCGTAATCTTGCCGCGGTGTATGCAGCCAAGGATGATTGTGATCGTGCTGCCGAAGTGGCACGGGAGGTGGCCGAGAGTTCGTCGACGCCGCTGCAGCGCACGCTTGCCGAGGCACTAATGATTCAGTGCGGTGTAGCGTCATCGACTGATATGTTGAACAAAGCGAGTGAAGAGTGGCAGGTCGCCATGATTGGCGAAGCGATTCTTCGGACAGCGCCCGATTCTGCCGCGGCCCTGGTGTGGATTGGGCCCATACGAGAATCGTTTGCTCGCACAGGCATGTCAGCCCGCCGGCACGGGGAACTTGCTGTGTCGATGGCAGCGAATGTTGGGCAAGTCACTCTCATGAGCGACGACATGTTGAGCACGCTTGATCCCGCGGCGATTGTTGGGGCTGCGTGGCGATCACAAGATATTGCCGTGGCCGGGCGTTGGATGGATGTCCTCGCTCAGCGTGATGATGTCGGTACCGATACGCACATGATCGGCCCCGCGCACGGACGATCGCTCCGTCGCCGCGGTGATGCCGCCGCCGCGATGCGCGTATGGATCGCCACCGCATTGCTTGGTGGAAGTGGCGCAGCTCGGTGCTGGGATGAGGCGGGGCACGACGCGGTTCAGGTGCTCAACGGGACTGATTCACGAGATGTCAAAGAAGCGAGAAGAATCGTAGAGCAAGCCGCGTCAAATGGGACGATGCGATCTGCATGGCTGCGATCCCTGAGCGCATTTGATGCGCGTGAAGGCCATGTGGATGCCGCCCTGAAAAACCTTGCGGCCATTCCGCCATTGGGCGAAGAACATCTGCGGGCGTTGCGGGACATTGGCATGCTGCTTCGTGATCGAAGACGTTGTCTTGGCCGCTGGTCTGAAGGGGATGAGACGTTGCTCGAGGGGGCGCGTCGAGCTGCGGTTGCTGCAGCGACACAGCGAATTGATCAACGCCGAGCGGCCATGGCTGCGCCAATCGCCGCATCCCTTGTCGCCACACTGATCGAATACTCCATTGACGTGGGCGATCTTGAAGCCGCTCTGCGGCAACGAAATGAGGACGAGACCATCGATTGGCTTGCATCCGGTGAACTGGCATTCCTTGATCTTCGAATGGCGGCGATTGGCGGCGAATGCCAGGAGGTGGAAGCGGTGCTGCGAGACGCTCGGTCTGGACCGCCAGCTGAACGTGCCGATTTGGTGGTGAAGGCTGTGGCGTGGGCTGGAGCCGCATCGGTTGAATTCGCAGATCGCCCATCGCATCCTGAGGCGCTCGCGTGCATTCTGGATGCGATTGCATCGCCAGACCCAGCCGGTTCGTCCGCGGAACTGATTCAGATGGCCGACGCACTTCGGCGTGGAGGCCGGTGTGACTGGGCGGTGGGATGGTACGACGCGGCGCTCATTGCAGACTCGACACTCTTGCCAGCTGTCCTTGGTCGTTGTGAATGCCTGCGATCAAGTGATGATCGTGCAGTTCTTGCGGATGTCGCTCGGGGCTATCGGCGGATCGCGGCATTACCACGAGCAGACGACCCAGTTCGGTGGCGGCTTGCGCAGACCCGGTTGATTAGCGTCTTGCGGAAGGCGGGGGCGGATGGGGTGAGACTTGATGCGCGGCTCGCTCGGCTGCGGGCGATTGATCCATTGGTTGGTACAGCAGACGCCGGGCCATGACTCGGCCTTACATCAGCTTGAGTTCGTCTCGCAGGATGGCTGCAAGTTCGTAGTTTTCTGCCACGATGGCTTCTCGAATGCGATCGCGAAGATCAGCTCGTTGCGAGGACGGTAGGCGGGGGATCAAGAGATCTTGCATGCTCTGAAGCAAATGCACTTCATTGCACTGATCGAATTGATCTTGCGGCAGGAGGCTCTTAAATTCTGAAAGGCCAGCATCGAGGGCGAGTTTGGCAAGATCAGTGCGAGAGGTCGCCATGGCGGCCTCGGCTGAGGCCCGAGCTCGAATCATGATGCTGCGAAGGAGCGGAGGGAGGCATGTCGCCGGTCCGAGTTCTTCGGGGGCGTGCATGTGCAGGAGCCGGGAGCATTTCAGCATGTGGTCCCCATCGCGGGCCGCCGCCGCGTGTTCGCCAAGAAAGAGCAGCGTCTGGGCTCGATACTCAAACTGAGTGATCTCATCACGGAGAGCGCGGGCTGTGCCCAATGTGAGCGGCGTCGTAATGCCCGCCAGCACTGTCGTGTTGCCCCCAGGTCGCTGGCCGTCTGGGCGGCCATCGACCTCAAGTTGCAGGATGCCCAGTTCCACCCGGATTTGAAGAATCGGACGTCCATCATCAGCCGTCGCTTCACGGGCGGTGAACTCATCTGGGCGATACGGCCAGCGGGCGAGCAGGGTAGTCAGGTCTTCAGTCACAGTTAATCTTCGTTGTAGGGGTGGGTTTATTCGGTCAATGCGGGCCATGTGGGGCTGTTTTTTGAAATCTTGTGTTGACAGTCGGTTCTTGCGGTTAAGCGGGGTCTTTGTCGGTTCGATTGTATCGAAGGACTCGATTCTTCCAAGTCTCGAGATTGAACCACACGCTCTCTATCGGACCTTCCTAGGGGTGTGAGGACTAAGGCCTAGCAGCGGAGAAATGCTGCTGGGAACACAGACCGGGTGCCTAGAGGCACTATTTGGCCGCTCGTGTGGGGGCGGCGGGTACCCGGCCAACAGGGATATGCGGACATGGCTCGGTACGGAAACGACAAAAACCTAGAAACGTATTTGCGGGATATCAATCAGGTCTCCTTGCTGACTGCAGCCGAGGAGAAAGAACTTGGTTGGCGGATTATCAACGATTGCGACATGCAGGCGAAGGATCACATGATCCGGGCCAATCTGAGGCTCGTTGTCGCAATCAGCAAGAATTACACCAGACGCGGATTGCCCATCGGCGATTTGATCGAAGAAGGCAATGTGGGGTTGATCCGGGCCGTGGAGGGATTTGACCCGGCCCAGGGCGCTCGATTTTCAACCTATGCGTCGTGGTGGATCAAGCAATCCATCAAGCGAACCCTCATCAATGCCCGTCATCCAATTCACATTCCGGCGTACATGGTGGAACTCATTACGAGGTGGCGACGCACGAGCAATGCCTTTGAAGAAGAATATTGTCGCCAGCCCACAGTCGAAGAAATGGCTGAACTTCTTGAACTCCCGCGCCGAAAGGCCGAGATTGTGTTGCTCGCGATGCAGGCTCACCGGTCAGCATCGCATGCACCGACGATGGAGAACGGCGAAGCACTTGATTTCGCAAGCGTGGTCGAAGATGGTCGGCACGAACATCCTGAACTGACCTGCGGACGTGTTGAAGATCTTGCCGCCGTCCTTGAAGTTATTGAGACTCTCGAAGAACGCGGTGCTCGCGTCGTCCGGCTTCGATATGGCCTCGAAGGCCAGGCGCCACTCACACTCAAGCAAATTGGTCACGTCATCGGACTGACCCGTGAGCGTGTCCGTCAGATTGAAATGGACACGCTTCGCCGAATCCAGCACAAGCTCAAGAGCCGCCCTCGCAAGGTTGCGTAGACCCCTGCACCCCCCACTTATAGGTGGGCCTGTAGGACGATCCGCGCGTTGTGTCTTGAAATTCGGACACCCACCCACAATATTCCGCCAAAGCGGGGATGCTCCGCTAAGCCTTATAGAACGGCAGAAGCGTTGTGCTGGCAACAGCGGTGGCTCGGCCGAGGTCGACTTCCAGAGCTGTGCCTGCTTCGCGGGCGGCCACATCGACAATAGCCATGGCGATCGACTTCTCAAGCGTGGGGCTCCAGCAGCCGCTGGTGATGGTGCCGACCTGCGTGCCGTCTTGCGTGACGGACATACCTTGCCGTGCAACGCGGCGTCCATCGAGGATGAGTCCGGTGAGTTTTTGAGATGGGCCGCCGGCTGCTGCGATGGCTTGCAGGGCGTCCTGGCCGATGAATCGACCGGTGCCTTCGTCATCATCACCCTTGTCGAGTTTGATGGCAAAGTCGAGACATGCGGTGAGCGGGTCGATGTCCTCGGTTATCTCGTGTCCGTACAGGGCCATGCCCGCTTCGAGCCGTAGAGAGTCGCGGGCGCCAAGTCCGCAGGGCTTCACTGCGGTGTCATCGGCGTCCACATTACCAAGCAACATCTTGATCATTTGCTTTGCGATCATCTTGGGGAGAATGACCTCAACTCCATCTTCGCCGGTGTATCCGGTACGGGATACGAGGAACTTTGCGATCAGGATGGACTTGTTTGTGAATCGATAGCGTTTGAGTGAAGGGATCTCTTTGGAAAACTGTCCAATGAGTTCCATCACCTTGGGGCCTTGGATCGCCACCATTGCGGTGGAATCTGTTTCGTCTTTGAGTTTGAACACCATATCGCCCTTGACTGCTCCAAAGTGCTCGAGCAACTTCTCGCGGTTGGCTGCGTTGCAGACCATCAAGAATTCAGACTCACCAATGCCATAGACAAGCACGTCATCTTTGCATCCGCCGTGCTCGTTGCAGACGAGTGAGTATCGAATCTGTCCTTGCTTCATACCGTTGATCTTGCGGGTGCAGACGTGGTCGAGAAATCTACGTGCGTCTCGGCCCGAGAACCGCAACCGGCCCATGTGTGAGACGTCGAACATGCCGCCGCTCGTGCGGACTTGCCGATGCTCATCGAGGATTGACCCGTAATGCAGCGGCATGTCCCAGCCTGTGTAGTCCACGAGCTTGGCGCCGTGCTCTGCATGGAAGGAATGAAATGGAGTCTGCCGAAGGGTGGTGTCAGTGCTCATTCCGGCATCGTACCGGAACGGTACTCAGTTCTTCTTGGCCTGCCGCTCGAGCTGTTTGACGCGTTTGAAGAGATCGGCAAGGCCAGTGGCTGCAAGCAGATTTCGTTTGGCTGTATCAAGCGGGATGGCCGGGGCCCCACCAACAACCGATCCGGCTGCGAGACTTGCGGCGATGCCTGATTGAGCGATGGCCTGAACGCCGTCTCCTATCTCGATGTGCCCTGCAACGCCAGTTTGGCCACCAAGCACGACGTGGTGGCCAATCTTGACCGATCCGGCGACGCCAACAAGTGATACGAGCAGGCAATGTGGCCCAAATGTGGTCCCATGCCCAATCGAGAT
>JABJQE010000306.1 GCA_018663565.1 Phycisphaerae bacterium | reverse complement strand
GAACGACCCGTCGCCATCACTGCGGCGAGACCGTCTGCTTCCTCGGGTCGGATCTCTGGGTCGGGATTCGCCATCGCAAAGACGATCGGATCCTTGGCCATCTTCCGCACGTCCGATGCATCGAGCAGATTCGGGGCAGACACGCCGAGGAATACATCGGATCCTTCAAGCACCTCGCGAAGCGTGCCGGCTTTGCGTTCCTCGTTCGTGTTGTTGGCAAACCATTTCTTCGCCGAGTTAAGCCCATCGCGACCCGCGTGGACCGCGCCGAGACGGTCGACGCCCACGATGTGGCCCGCTCCCGCATCACGCAGAATTTTGCCGATGGCCAAGCCTGCGGCGCCCATGCCCGAAATCACGATGGAGATGTTTGCCAGATCTTTGTCCACAATCTTCAAGGCATTCTTCAGCGCCGCTAGGGCCACCACCGCCGTGCCGTGCTGATCGTCGTGGAAGATGGGAATATCGAGGGCTTCCTTGAGTCGGTCCTCGATCTCGAAACAGGCTGGCGCCGCGATGTCTTCCAGGTTGATACCACCGAACGTCGGGGCAATCCGGATGACCGTTTCGACAATCTCGTCGGGATCCTTGGTGTCGAGGCAAATGGGGAATGCGTCGACACCGCCGAACGCCTTGAACAGGAGGGCCTTACCTTCCATCACAGGCATCGCCGCAGCGGGGCCAATATCACCAAGGCCGAGCACGGCAGTGCCGTCGGAGACAATCGCCACGGTGTTCTTCTTGATTGTGTACTCGTGCGCCAACGCGGGCTCGTCGTGAATGCTCATACAGACACGAGCGACACCGGGCGTATAGGCCATCGCCAGGTCGTGAGCATCACCAACAGAACACAACGGCAGCACTTCGATCTTGCCGCCCTCATGGAGCCGATACGTGCGGTCCCACCAGTCGAGGACGTTGACCCCAACACACCCTCGGGCCACGTCGGCCAATTGGCGGCCGTGCTCCGCGCTGCGGGCGTGAATATCAATCTGGCGGGCGACCGTTGGACCCTTAGCCTCAAAACCCGTAGCGCCGGCAATGTTTCCGCCAGCTTCACCAATCGCTAGCGCAAAGCGACCCAGAGTGCCCGGGACATTGTCCAGAGTGATTCGCATTGAAATCGAATAGGCCGCGGTAGGTGCGTTCTTCACGGCCCTCGATCGTATCGGCGAACATTAAACGAGCCATGGCGAAAGAATCCATGCCGACTTACGCTGTTGTGCATGGCAAGTCGCGCTAAACATGAAATGACCGAAGCCCACAAGGCTGCACTAGCCGAGGGGCGAGCCCAGGGGCGAGCAGTCCGGGCGTACCTGGAGGCACGTGAAACCAACCGTCCCAAACGAGGTCGGAAGCGCTCACCAGAGTCGATGCGGCAACGCATGGCTGCCATTGCCAGAGAACTCGCCACCGCAGATCCGATGTCTCAGCTGCACCTAGTGCAAGAACGGATGGATCTAGACGCGACCCTGGCGGCGGCGGAGACCATTGTGGACCTCACCGCGCTCGAGGACGACTTTGCCCGTGCGGCTCGCCATTATGGCGAACGCAAGGGCATCAGTTATTCCGCATGGCGCGAGGTCGGCGTGCCGGCCGCCCTACTCAAGCGCGCCGGAATCAGCCGGGGCTAGAACGTCAAACTCGCATCTCGGCTACTGCGGCTGCGGCTTCAGGGTGCGCGTTCACGATTACCTCCACACGGGCAACTACACGAGCCACCTGATCCACGGCCGTGCCAGTGAATGCCTGTGGATCAGCCAGCAGTGTGTCGATGGCGGCAGTGTCGAGCGGCATTTTTGGGTCGGAGGCGAGTCGCTCCACCAGCGACGGTCCTCGATCGCCGTCGCGGCGGTCGAGGGCAGCAGCCACAGCGTGGTCCTTCACGAGTTCGTGCGCCTCCTCGCGTCCGAGGCCCGCATCCACCGCCGCAGTGAGCAGCCGAGTTGTCGCCAAGAACGGAAGGTCACGGCGGAGCTCGGCATCAACAACGGCGGGGAAAACGCCCATCTCATCGAAGACCGCCATAGCGGTTTGAAGCAAGCCGTCGGCGGCAAGGAAGGCGTCCGGCAACATGACGCGCCGTACCGCTGAGCAGCTGACGTCGCCTTCGTTCCATTGCCGGCCAGCGAGGCTCGATGCCATTGTGAGATGGCCATCGAGAATAGCGCGCAGCGAGGCGACACGCTTGGCACTGCGGGCGTTCATCTTGTGTGGCATCGCCGACGAG
>JABJQE010000040.1 GCA_018663565.1 Phycisphaerae bacterium | reverse complement strand
CTTGTTCATGAGAGGAGTTCTCCAAGTTTTGGTCCAACAAGTTGAATTGCCATAAGGTGATAGTCGCAATGTGTTGGCAATTGGAACACTGTAGCCTTGCATGAGATCTTTGTATGAAAGTCACACGGTCCTGCCAAGTTCATTGAAGAATACAGGCTCCAATCGAATCTGGCCGGGCCTGTGCGAGCAGGACCTCGACAAATATGGATACCCACCCAGTTGGCTTCAATAAGGCGTCTTTGCCCCTCAGTTTGGTGGGTGCGTGATGTTATTAGTTGGCGCATAATGTGTGAATGAACAAGATCCTACAAATAACATGGATCCTGCTACTCATGTCATGTGCAACTGACATTGTTGAACATGTTGATTCCACTTCAATAGAGGCAGAAGAATTTGTTCTTGGAGTATGGTCATATGACATAGGGGGGAATGATATTAATGTGACGGACTCGTCAACATTGATCGCCGAAGACTGGTACGCATTGACAAAAAGAGATGGCGCATACTTCCTTAGTTACTTCAATAATGAGTTGAGTAATGGCATTGAGTTTGAGGTGTCTATTACTAAGGCTGCAATGGGAACAAGGATTGCTAGAAAATCTGAGATCACAATCCCGTCATCTTTTTACCCTAAGTTGCAGCAAGATCACTATTGGATAATTAACTCGGATGGCGATTTGGATATTTTGGATTCGAGTAATCTCATTATCACTCTAGACAATCAACAGCAAAGGTGACGGAGCTTCACGATTCGTGGCGATAGGTTTGTAGCGAAACATATATATAAGGATGCTCAATCAGAGATCTTTGAAGTAGGGCATAATGTGCTTTCGAGGAGCACCGCAATGGCGTTATTGGATATTGAACGTGAGGCATTCAGCACCTTTGGTCATATCCCGGGTGTTGGGAAAAGCATATCTGTTGATCTATGGGATCTCGGACTCCGTTCAGTACAGGATCTGGAGGGGCGCGATCCAGAAGAAATGTTTGAGGAGACCCGTCAATTGGCAGGGGGGTCAATGGATCGGTGCATCTTGTACGTGTATCGTTGTGCAGTTGCGTATGCACGCGATCCAGATCTAGAGCCTGAACTCAGGAAGTGGTGGAACTGGAAGGATTGAGGTAGTCAAATGAGCGACAAGCCAGATACCCCACATCCAGAGGTGGACCCGACGCTTCATTACAATCCGGCATCAGGAGTGCGTTGCTGCTGTGAATGTGCCTATAAATGATGCTGACTGACTTATCAAATAACAAGCATGGCATTGTGCATGGTCCCGTCGTCACGGATTTGCTGGCATGAGCAAGCCAGCTGTGCACGCAGATACGTTGCTCGAACAGGCTGCGGCGATTGCTTCCAGAGAGTGGGGTGCTTCGCAAGCGAGTGTGTCCAGGCTGCCGGGCGAGAATCTCAACTACCTGTGTGATGTCGGTGTACTCAAACTCTCGGTCGAAGCCGACTGCGATCCAGCCCTAGAGGAGGCGGTCCAGTGCGTACTGGCCGAAGCCGGTCTGCCAGTTCCTTGCTCAATGCCATCCCGCAGCGGTGAGACGCTCCTGAGCGTCGAACTTGAGGGTGCGCATCGCCCGGCCCGCATGCAGCGGCAATTGCCGGGTGTGCAGTGGCGAGCCGGACCGTCTTCGCCTGAGTTGCTCGGCCGCATCGGTGCTCTGATCGCCCAGGTGCACCAGGCACTGGGCGGCTTTGAGCATCCAGGATTCGACCGATCCCACCAGTGGTCTCTGGAGGGGGCCGGCATCCATCGGAAGTCGATTCCACTCATCGAAGACGATTGCTTTCGCCGCGCCGCCGAACGCGCCTTCCTGCTGCACGCTGCGCTGGACTTCGCGGGCTGTGCACGAGGCATGCTCCACGGTGATGCCAATGACGAGAACATTCTCGTCGATGGCGATCGCATCACGGCGCTGCTGGACTTTGGAGATTGCCTCGAGGGGCCGCTGGTTGCGGACCTTGCGATCTCGCTGGCCTATGCGTTGCAGCACGAAGGTCTGGGCCTTGCGCAGGCCGCAGGCATCGTCGCGGGCTACGACGAGATTCGCCCGCTGGACCTGGCGGAACAGCAGGTACTGTTTCCGCTCATCCTGGCGAGACTGGCGACCAGCGCATGCATCGCCGCGGTGCGTGGGGCGGGCGATCCGGATCATGCGACCTGGTTTTCGCACCTACGTTCGACGCGGGACGCGCTCCTGATGCTTGTTGACATGGTGCCTCGCGAAGCTGAGATTGCGTTGTGCAGCGGGTGCCGGGTGCATCGAGGCGCGATGACGGATACCCCGTCGCTCGCCGGTCGACGAGAGAAGTCACTTCCGGGGGTGTTGTCGCTGAGTTACGACACGCCGCTGCACATCGTGCGTGGCCGCGGGCAGTATCTCTCCGCCTCGGACGGCAGGGCCTACCTGGACTTGGTCAACAATGTGTGCCATGTCGGACATTGCCATCCGCGGGTGGTCGGGGCCTTGAGCGAGCAGGCGGCCAGGCTCAACACGAACACGCGGTATCTGCATGAGACAGTCCTGGCCTACGCCGAGCGGCTGACGGCGACACTTCCCGGGGCGCTCGACGTGTGTTTCTTGGTCAACTCCGGCTCCGAGGCGAACGAACTGGCCCTGCGACTGGCGCGTGCCGCCACGGGCCGGCACGACGTACTCGTGATCGACGGGGCCTACCACGGGAGCACCGGAACCTGTGTCGAGATGAGTCCGTACAAGTTCAACGGTCCGGGTGGATCGGGAAAGGCGGACTGGGTACACGTCGTCTCTACTCCCGATACGTATCGCGGGGGAGTGACCGTCGCGGACCTTGCGGCGGAAGTGGGGCAAGTCATCGGCGCGGCTGCCTCGGGCGGGCGGCCCATTGCAGCCTTTTTTGCCGAGTCGCTCCTCTCGTGTGGCGGGCAGATCCCGCTGCCAGACGGCTATCTTGCCGCGGCCTTTGAGCATGTGCGCGCCGCTGGGGGCGTATGTATCGCTGACGAGGTGCAGGTCGGTTTCGGCCGGGTTGGCGATGCGATGTGGGGGTTTGAACTGCAGGGAGTGGTTCCCGACATCGTCGTGATGGGCAAGCCCATCGGCAACGGTCATCCTCTGGGGGCGGTGGTGTGTACCCGCGAGGTTGCCGAAGCCTTTGACTCGGGCATGGAGTTCTTCTCGACCTTCGGGGGCAATCCGGTTTCAGCCGCGGTGGGCATGGCGGTGCTGGACGTGATTGAGTTGGAGTCGCTGCAGGTGCGGGCGGCAGAACTCGGCGCGAGGTTCATCGCTGGCCTAGAAGATCTTCGCGGTCGGCATGCGATCATCGGTGATGTACGGGGCCGCGGGTTGTTCCTGGGCATTGAGCTTGTGCGGGATCACGAGACACTCGAGCCGGCCGCCGACGAGGCTTCGGCCATTGTCAACGCGATGAAGCATCGCGGTGTGCTGCTCGCCACTGACGGCCCGTTGCACAACGTCATCAAGATCAAGCCACCGATGGTGCTCTCAGAGGACGATGTCGACATGGCCCTGCGTGAACTCGACAATGTGCTCGTGGACTACTGAGATGGCAATGAGCCGCCGCTGATACTCAATGCCCGAAATGACCGCCGCAAAACGCCATTGATTGCAGTCGGCACCCGCGTTGCTTGCCTCCGAGGAGAGCCACGCCATGACCCCCTATACTATGTTTGGCTAACAGGAAATGGAGATTTTATGAACGCAAGCACAACTGCGCTCCTGCTGATCGGTTACCAGAACGATTACTTCGGCGAAGATGGAATCCTCCGTGGAGTGCTCGAGAGCCCCGAACGGACGGACGAAGTGCTCGCCAGTACGGTCAGTCTCATCGGCGCTGTGCAAGAGACCGAGATCAGCCTCATCGCCACGCCGATCATCTTCAGCGAGGATTACTCGGAAATTCGGCAAGCTGGTGGCATTCTCGCAGCCATCAAAGGCGCCGGCGCCTTTCGGGCTGGGACCACCGGCGCCGACACCGTGCTCGAAATCCAGGCCTTCGGAGATCGCATTGTTGAAGTGCCCGGCAAGCGAGGCCTGAACGCCTTTCCCGGCACGAACCTCGGTAAGACACTCCATAATGGAGGTATTACGGATGTGATTGTCGCCGGTGCTGTCACCTCGATCTGCATCGATTCGACCGCACGCGCCGCCTATGAACGCGGCATGAACGTGATCGTTCTCGAAGACTGCACCGCGGCGAGAACCGCCGCCGAACAAGTCTTTTTCTGCGAGACGATCTTTCCCACCTATGCTTCGGTGCAGAACTCCGCAGATGTGGTCAATGGGCTCGTTGGGCAAACGGCCTAAGCCGATTCGATCAATGGCTTTGTGGAAGACACAGTTTGTAATGGTTGGTATTCAGCAAGGGATCTTCGGCGACGCCTCCCCCCTGCGGCAGCAGATCGAATCCCCGGAATCGATCGACGTGGTGCGGTCTTGCATCACGCGATTTGCGTCAGCAGTGATGGATGAAGGTGGTACCGCAGTTCATGTGAGCATCGACCTTGGAGACGAGGTGAGCGACCACGCAGGAATTGGGCAGACATACCTGCAGTCCAACGGCCTGTTGGCAAGCCATTTGCCCAATGGCGCGGTCCACCCTGTAATCACATCGCTGGGGACCGAACTGACCTGCCTGCAAGCATCACTGGGGTGCAATGCCTTTCGTGGAAGTCGACTCGATGACGAACTGGCTCGGCAGCCACGGGAAACCATTGTGCTAGCTGGAGTGCTCATTGGTGGCATTCTTGATGCGACCTGCCGTACGGCATACCAACTGGGATATGACGTGCACGTCCTCGCTGATGCAACGCTTGCCATGGGCCACGCAGAACGAGAGACATACCTCGGTGTGGTGATGCCGGAGTTCGCGATGGTGACAACGTCTGCATCGCTGATTGCAGGTGCGTCATGAGCGACATCAGAGCAGAAGGCAAACGCCTGGCCAGCACACTTCCTGCAGACATGATGCCGACCCAGACCTCGCGTCCCCTGGACAGCAACTGGATGCCGTCGCTGTCCGCGTCAGGCACCGTCGAGTTGGACGAGCAAAAACTGCCGGAAGTCATGGTCACTGATGGGGAGGGGTATACGAGTGATGGCGATCTAGTGATCGAGTACCTGATCGGTACCGGTGGACTTGGAGTGGTGGATGCCGCTATGCAGTCATGCCTGCAGCGGGAGGTGGCCGTTAAGCGTGTGCGTCCTGAACGTCGCAGTGCCAGTGCGAGTACGCGTCTTCGCCGCGAGGCCTACTTGATGGGCCAGTTAGAGCACCCGGCCATACCGCCCGTTCATCTGCTCGGGAGTACGCCGGATGGAGATGATCTGTTCGTCATGAAGCGGATCACCGGTGTTGAATGGGGCGATTTGCTTGCTGAGGAATTTGCAGGCTTTGATGACGGGCAACTCGATGCAGTAGCGATACGAAAGCATCTGGGGATCTTGATTCGTATTGGCGAGGCACTGAGTTTCGCGCACAGCCGCGGCATCATCCACCGTGATCTTAAGCCAGAAAATGTAGTTGTCGGTGACTTTGGTGAGATGTACCTCATTGATTGGGGCATTGCATGCTCACTTCCCGAGGGAGGTGTCTTCGAAGCGAGAGGCTTTGTCGGCACACCATGTTATGCAGCGCCTGAGATGCTCTCGCGAGATCCGAAACTCGATGTGCGGACCGATGTCTACCTACTTGGCGCGACGATGTATCACATGATGACAGGACATCCACCGCATATGGGAGATTCAATCCAGGCCGTTTTTGAGATGGCGCTGCAGTATCCGGTGCCGTCCTTGAGCGATGCGTGGCCTTCCCCGCTGAAGCAGATCTGCATCCGCGCCATGGCGGCAGATCCAGATGATCGGTATTCCTCGGTACTCTCCATGCTTGAAGACATTCGATACTTCCTTGAATATGGTGAACTCTCGGATCTGGAATCGAAGTGTGATCAAGAACTTGCTGAACTTGAGTTGCAAATCGTGGATGAACACCTCGATGAAGAAGCCTATGAGACCATCGGGACGAAATGCCGATTCGGTCTTGAGCGACTGCAGCAGGCATGGCCCGGCAATGAGCGGATTTTGAAGAAGTTGGAACGTTGCCTGTTGCTCGTGTGCCAATCGGCAATATCCAAAAGACGCATCGCCGCGGCTCGGGTGTTACTCCTTCAGTACATTGAACTCGTCGGATGGGAAGGCAACACTACTGCGCATCGAATGAAAGATCGGATCGATGGACTTGCCGATCAGCTGACATCGCGAAGCGATGAGTTAGGTCTGAATATTCAGGTAAGGCTTGTTGAGGAACTCGCGTCGCAGAAACGAGCATACGACGAACTGCTCGTTGCATACAGAGAACAGGAAGGGGATTCGGGCAACTAGATCCGGTGCTGCTCAAGCGGCGCGTGGGGGCAGCTCGGCTCCGATCTTTGCAAGCCCATCGCGGATCTCCAGGGGCCCGACAGGCTTGCGGAGAATAATCGGATCGGTGAATTCATTCGTGTCGACATCTGATGCGCGGTATCCGGTGACGAACAAAAACGGGATGTTTTTGTCTCGCAACTTCTGTCCGATCGGGGTGGAATCCTCGTGGCCAAGATTGACATCGAGGATGGCGCACGTGATGGGGTGGCGTTCAAGAAGTTCCAGAGCTTTGGCCACTGTTGGCGCAGGTCCCACAACCACGGCTCCGACCGACTCTAGGTCGGCCTTCATCTGCAGGCCGACCAAATAGGCATCTTCGACGATCAGAATCAACGGAGTTGAATGAGGGGTGGTCACGGTTCGGTCCATACGCCTTGCTTTGGGATTTTCAAGTCTAAGTTGCTCAGCCAATAAACCCGCAGGTATTACATACTAATAAGAGGCAATATCGTTCACGACCGTTTCACGGGTAAGGAATAAAATACCCCGAATGAGTAGCGGCCCATTGTAGAGGGCAACCTCCAGGGTGCAATTTGTTCTGTGTTTGACTGAAAAACGCTCCTACTCATGACCGAAATCCCTCAGTCTGGCCTGTAGCCCCCATTGCTGTAGGGAGCCACGACGCGGGCTTCGTGAAACTTCGATGGCACATGCTGCAAGATGGCATTGCCTCGCCTGAGCATGCACTGGCACGCCTCCGATTGCCAACATCGGCTCTCTGCGACTACAATATTGGCATGTATGGACTCATCAATGTGGCTGTTCGCGATCTTGTGGTTTCTCAATTTGGCGAAACCGCGTGGGCGGACATTTTGGCCAAGTCCGAGGTGGATGAGAGTGCGTTTATCCGGATGGGGCTGAATGACGATGCTGTGACGTACGCGCTTGTGGGGGCTGCTTCAGAGGTCCTAGATCTGCCGGCTAGCGATATTCTTCAAGCCTTTGGGCAGTATTGGACAGAGTTCACTGTTGAAGAAGGGTACGGTGAGTTGCTCGACGGCTTCGGTTCGACGCTTCCGGCTCTGGTGCAGAACCTTGATGAACTCCATACCCGAGTCGCCTTGATATATGAGGGGCTCCGGCCTCCTTCGTTCAAGTGCGAGAATGTGACCGATGGAAGTATGGATCTACACTACATCTCCGAGCGGGATGGCTTGGATGATTTAGTCATTGGGCTGCTCAAAGGGCTTGGGAAGCGATTTAAGGTTGATGTGACGGTCGAGCAACAATCGCGTAAGGCAGATGGGGCGCCCCACTCGGTATTTTATGTCACTTGGGCCTGACCAAAAAAGGCAGATTGAGATTGATGATCTTGGTCCGTTCATTCCATGGGCGGTCCAGATTGATTCAAGTCTTCGCATCCAATGGGTTGGACCGAGTTTGCAGAAGCATGGATTGACCCTTGCGGTTGGGGATCATGCGGACCAACATCTCGAGTTGAAGCGGCCAGCTATGCCGATCTATCAATGGGATGACTTGGTATCGCTTGTTGGCAAGCTGGTTACCTGGCGGTGCAGCGGCATGGAGTTTGACCTGCGGGGGGCGATCCATCTGCAGGCTTGTGGCAACGCCATTCTGCTCATCGGCAACCCGATCCTTCGCAAGGCGGGCGATTTTGGATTGTTTGGCATTACGTTGTCGGACTTCGCTCGGCATGATACTACGCCGGACTTGCTATTAGCGTTGCAAGCCCGAGATGTCAGCATCCTAGAGGCGGTGGAAGCTACCCAGAATCAGGCAGTTAGTGTATTGCTTCGGCAGTCGATCCTTGACAGCGCGATGGATGCCATGATCACGATTGACATGGAAGGACTGGTCATCGAGTTCAACCTGGCTGCCGTCAAAATGTTCGGCTTCGCCAGAGCCGATGTCCTCGGCAAATCCATATCTGAGTTGATCGTGCCTCAGGATATGCGAGAGGATCATGAGTTTAGTCTTCTTCGTTACCGGCAGACCGGTGAGGCTGCGGATCTTGGACAGCGAATTGAGTCGCCTGCACTTCGCGCAGATGGAACAATAATTCCGATTGAAATGGCGATCGTTCCATTCAAGTATCAGGGAGAGGGGTACTTCACCGCCTCCATACGGGATCTGAGCAAGCAGAAAGAGGCCGCTGCGGAGTTGGCACAAAGTGCGTTGTTTCGACAATCGATCCTTGACAGTGCGATGGACGCCATGATTACGATTGACTTAGATGGACTGGTCGCCGAGTTTAATGATGCTGCAGTCCGCATGTTCGGCTATTGCAGAGCAGATGCTCTCGGCAAAAACATATCAGATCTAATCATACCTCCGGATTTCCGTAAGGCACATGCGCAAGGCCTACATCATTACCGTACGACTGGCAAGGCTAAGGTACTTGGACAGAAACTACAGTTGCCAGCACAACGAGCAGACGGGACAGAGTTTCCGATTGAAATGGCAATCGTTGCGTTTAAATATAGTGAAAGCGAGTTCTTCACCGCCTCCATACGGGATGTGACTGCTGAGAAGAAGGCACAAGCCACTATTGCTCAGGACGCTGAGCAAAATCGTCTACTCCAGCGCGAGTTAGACCATCGTGTTACGAACATGCTTGCGCATCTTGTGATGCTGTGTCGGCGTGCTTCTATGGATTCATCCGAGGACAGCCAGGCGATCACGTCACTAAAGGCTCGAATCGAAAGCATGTCGAAGATCCACGATCTGCTTGGTAGTGAATCGAAATCTGGATTGGGCATGGGTCAACTTGTCAAGATGTGCATCGAGCCATACGAGACGAGCAGTCAGAGTGCGATAATCAAGGGGCCAGCACTGCGGTTGACTGACAAAGCTTCAATCACGCTCGCAATGGTATTCAATGAGTTGGCAGTCAATGCCAGCAAATATGGCGCCTTTCGCTATGAAGAAGGAATCGTCAAGATCGAATGGAAGATCCAGGGTGGCGATGAGGGGACATCAGCGTTGTTGATCTCATGGGAAGAGATGCACGATGGTGCTGTTCCGCAATTACTTCATGGCGGGCTTGGGACGGAAATTATTCGGGCAGCGATTGGGTATGAACTCGGCGGGAATGTTGAGCTGAAGACGACCCCGCGTGGGATATTATTTCTTGCAACTATCCCAGTTAGCCAGGCGTTGCTTGATAATAAATAGTAAATGGCATGGGAAATTCAGTAGTTTCTCAAGAGGCAGTGTTGTATCCAAAGATATGCAAGTGATGTGGCTTCGCCTTCTCGGCATTGAGACGTCGAGTCGCTTTGGCGGCATGTCATTCAGCGCGCTCGTTTAGCAGGTTGGCATCAAAGTGCCATCGCCATTTGCAATGATGTTCTTGGCTTTGCTCCAGCCGTAGCAGCATTGTATCTCAGCACGATGCGATCGTATGCTGCTCGCTCAGTTGGCCCTTGGTGCCTGATTCGACGAGTCGTCAATCGTGCAGGCGTACCGCACCAAGTTGAGCCATTGGGCGAGTTGTAGATTGGCCTGCGGGGTCGCCATCGATGTATGTCAGGTATAAGTCGGTGACATCTTGGCCATTTTGATGTCCGATGCAGAGGATTACATCCTCATTGAAGACTGCAATAAGTTCGAGCAGGTCGTTGGCGTAGTCTGAATTCAAGGATTCAGCATGAAGGCATCAAGCACTTCAAGAAGATCGTCTACGCCAACCACGCCATCGAGATTGAGATCCGGACCGCACAGGGGGTCTACTGGCTGTGGACCCCAAGATGCGATCAGATTCAGTAGATCGGTGACATCAACCGTGCCGCTTCCATCGACATCCCCGCGCAATGCCGGTTCGATAAGTGCCCAGTGGCTGTAGTTGTAGTTGTGCGCCCACGTGATGATCATCGCGCCCGACGCGTTGGCGTCTCGGGGCACTCCGTAGAAGGCAAGTGGTGGTGAGCCGATCAGACGATGCCCCAGAAGTTGTATGCCGTCCTGCGCAGTTGCGACAAATCCGTACGTGACATAGTTTGCATCGAGAAGGCGTCCGAATGCCATGCCGGTGTCGCTGATGCCATCGAGATCAATCTCAAGCATATACGAGGGAATTACAAGTTCGGTCGCATCAAGTCCGCCTGGACTCGTCATGAAGATCCTTATCTCGTCGTCGCTTGTCTTCCAGCAGCCTGTAATCACACCGTCATCGTTTGCTAGAACCTCAAGGTTAAATGCCTCGAGAATTGTCTTGGCCGGTGCACCAAGTTCTGCGCCGTCTTGGCCAAGCGGCGCCAAATAAATGTGATGTACGCCACCGCCGGGCCAGAAGCCGTTAGGTGCGTGTGCCAGCACCACACGATCTTGATCATCGATGGCAATGCCCCTGGTGGCGCCGCTGAGCGTGATGGCCGGGTCGATGAGTTCTTGGTCTTTCCACAACATGGACCGAGATGAACCACCATCATTGAAGTCGCTCGTGCCGATGACCGTGCCGGTGTTGTTTATGTCAGCGGCATAGGCTGGTGCAATGCCGCCAGCCAGCGTACTGAAGCGGACGGCGCCAATTGCTTGATGCCAGACGAATCCGTCGTTGGCATCGTTACCCAAGACATATCCAGTGTTAGTCACGTGGGTGATCTGGGTGTACGGGCCGAACGAGCCGCTGGCGACTGACGTGGTGCCCGCCGTATCAATGTGAATGATGGTGTCGACGGTGTCGTCGATACCGAAGGCAGTGCCATCTGCCGCAAGTTGGTGCGCCTCGGTGTAGTCCCAGTCGACCGGAACAAGATGTGTCACGCCGGATTCCCAGAAGAAGGGCTGGCGCGTGAGATCCAAGCCAAAACCATGGAAGGCAAACCCAGTGATGCGTCCGGCATCATCCAGATCGAAAGGCACCAGCGTTTTGGTGCCATTGCCCTCCGGATGCTCCAGAAGCGTGACGACATATCGCTGAGGAAGATCTGCAATTGCCTGACAGGGCATAGCCGTGGCTACGCCTGCGATTGTGGCCAATGTATGTCTCAGAATCATGGCGACATCCTTCATCTCCAAAGGCAATATGCTCAACCTACTGCCCGGTCTAGTGCGCTGCAAGAAGGGAATGGGCAATCAAAGGGGATGATTGCAAAGGAGCCTGCTAGGGTGGTGTCTATGAAGGGCCCACTGCAATTACTACTGGCACTGGCGGCGGTAGCCGGGATGTGCAGTTGTCACAGTGCGATGTCCAGTCTGGAGAGTCCCATGGTCGATGGATCGCGATATGACGCCTGGTTGCTTGGACGCGCTCAGGATGGTGGCGTGCCACATCTTGGATGTGAACGCCCGTGCTGCGTGGAAGCCCGAGTGCAAGGTCATGTCGAATATCCCTGCTCGCTTGGTATCCGTGATCGACAAACAGGTTCGCTCCTGCTGATCGAAGCAACGCCTGCGGTCGAGCCGCAGATCGCGATGCTCCATGCGCTTGCAGGTGCCACGGGCCGCGGTCGACAGCCTGTCGACGGAGTGCTGATCACCCATGCGCACATCGGTCACTACACCGGGCTGATGCAGTTCGGCGAAGAAGTCGCCGCGACTGACCACGTGCCGCTGCATGTCACGCCGCGGATGGCGAGCTTTCTGCAAGAGAATGATCCGTGGGCGCAGGTCATTGAATACGGGCAGGTGGATGTGCGCCCCGTGCAACCTGGGCAGTCTTGCGAACCGCTCGATGGTCTTCGTGTTGACTTCATCGAAGTGCCACACCGCGAAGAACACAGCGACACCGTGGCATTCAAAGTACACGGGCCTAAACGCACATTGTTGTGGGTCCCTGACGTCGATCAGTGGGGGCGCCACGAAGGGCTCCTTGCACAACTACTTGAAGGTGTTGATGTCGCCTATGTTGACGCGACGTTCTATGACGGCAGTGAATTGCCCGGACGTGACCTGAGCCGCATTCCACACCCACTGATGGTCGAAACGATGGCGATGTGGGCTGATCAAGCCAAGGCGAATCCGGGTGTGATTCGCTTTATCCATATGAATCACACCAATCCGGTACTGCGCGACGCAGCACTACGCTCGCAAATTGAAGCGAAGGGCTTCGGTATTGGCCAAGTGGGAGAGGTGCAGCCCCTGTAGTCTTAGGGGCAAGTGTGCTGCGTGCTGCGAACTGAAACGTGATTCTGGTCCCGCTGCTGGGCCTTCAAATGAGGGGATGTGTGCCTGATGCAGATGCTAATACTAGTTCTTGGTCTCATGCTGGCTCCGGCGGCAAAGCCTACCGTGCACTCGGTGTCGGACATTTCACAGCAGTTCACCTTCTACATGGATGGCCGTTTTCACACCCAATATCTTCAGGATGTAGGCAAGGATGTGCGCAACTGGGGCACGTTGTCCAAACTTGATCTCTCGAATGCAAACGTGTTGTTGCTCACCGGTGGCAACCCTCGCATTCCCTATGACGACGGCGCATGCCAAATAATTGACGCGTTTCTTCAATCAGGCGGCACTGTCTTGATGATGGCTGACGGCGCAGGTGTGCCCCAGCCGGGCGCAGCGGTCATGAAGCCGTACGGCGCCGCGCTGCTGAATGTCAGCGCGGCGGCGCCCCTGCGCGGCGTTGGATCGCTGCAAGATGCCACGGTGACGTTTCGCCGCGGCCGAGTGCTTGAGCTGGATGACAATTGGACGCCACTGGTAGTCGACTCGAAGGACCGCCCCGTGCTTGCTCGCCGGTCAGTGGGCGCAGGGCACTTGCTGCTGGGGAGCCGCGGGCTCTTTGGGCAGAAGCCAGATGCGTCTGATCCTATTAATGCCCAGTGGGTTGGCCCGCTCTTGGTGCACGCTGCGCGGGCCAAACCGATCGATCCAGACAAAAAGCATCGACGCACGTGGGCAGAACAAAACCATGCATTAGGCCCTCTGGTCATTGAGTATCACGAGGGCACAGCGCAGTTCGCAGATGGCATTGTTGATGTCTACCAGCAGGTACGCCCGCACTTGGTCGCTATCACTGGGGTGGAACCATCACCAGGCATGGTCAAGCGGTTGCTTGTCTTGCCTACGGGTGGCGGCGGGTTTTCAAGTGGTGCTCGCATTGCCATCGGAGCGTGGTGGGGTAACTTCCCAGAACGCCGCTATCCGATGGTCGAACTGATTGCACATGAGGCTGGCCACTCGTGGGTGCTTCCCTATGCAGAGCCACTTTGGAACGAGCCGATTGCTACCTATCTTGGAATTCTGGTGGGTCGTCGACTAGAGATGCCTGAAGCTGACATAACACTTCAGCGTCAAATCGCCAAGGCGCGCACGTTAGATCCCAACTTAGATGTGATCAACCCGCTTGCTGATGATGCGCCCCGAGATCTGATCTGGGGCAAGTCCTACTACGTCTTTGAGGAACTGGAATCGAGGTACGGGCCCGGGGCTATGGCCAAGTACTTTCATGCCAAACGCGCAACGCTGCAGCCTGGTCGAGCGGCGTACACCATGGATGATTGTGTTGCGATCTGGAGTATCGCCGTGGGGGAAGACCTGTTCCCCTGGTTTCAATCACTGGCCTTTGATGTCAGTCGGAGTCGGACTGATCTTGGTCAAGATATTCTCAAGCAATGATGCGACTCGTGTGATGACTGCTGTGCGAATTAGGTCCAGGACATATCTTTTGCTTTGCGGAATTCAGATATGGCATGCTTTCGGCTGGCCTTCAATTCAGTGATTGGTGCAGGCCGCGTGGTGTCACCGAGCCATCTGTTCCGGAAGGTGCGATCAGAATCAAACCGCTCAGCCTGGGTGTCAGGATTCATGACGCCTGGGGTGATTTGGGATGGCGCTGTATGGGATGGTTATGACGGCTCCAGATCATGCTGCATGAATTGATATCAAGGGCTCGGCACACAGTTCCATGCGGGGTGGTCTAGGTGGTGGTGTCCCATGAAACCTGTGCAAGGGTGTGTGATGTCGTCAGTAGGCGATACTCAGTGGGACCATTTAACAGGAGTTCTCTTCAATGATTACACGCATCTTAATTGTGGCAATAACCTTTAGTCTCGGGGCCATGCCCTCTGCGATGGCTAAAGCCGTTGACGAAATGGGCATGTCTATTCAAGAAGTGCCGTTAGACAATCCTTTCTCTTATGGCGACCCCGACACCATGGCAATGAGTTATGTGTCGTCCGTTGGTGTTGACTCGTTTCATTGGTATCGAAACAATTCAATCAATGGTGACACGTTCGAGATCGACAGCATGACGACCAATGTGGCAGCTCCATTTCAGATTTCTGTTGAGATTGAAGGTTCTTGGGACTTTGAAGTCCATAGTGCTACGGCGATTCACGTCTACACGGCCGGATCCGGTTCGTCAGCTGTGAGTGTCGGGACGCTGACGCTTGGAGACGGGTATCACATTATCTACAACGATACTGCTGCTGGTGGCTCAGAACTTCATATCGATCTGCCGGGTCCCTCAGGTTCTAGTTCGGGTTCAGGTTCAGGTTCAGGTTGCGCATCATGCCCATCACCTTCAAGTTCTTCGAACCCACTGTGGGATGATATCGAAGCTGAATTTGCGCATGTCGAATGGAAGATGGTTGAAGGTCGCCTGCAGTATCGATTCTTGGGTAACAATGCAGCGAGCACGCTCTATACCGATCTCCACCAGCCAAGCGGCAGCGGTGATATTGAGGTGTCGTACATTGGCGATACGTCCTGTAGCAGTCTTTCAATGCCAGCGGAATTGGTACACGATGCGGTGAGTGTCTCAAGTGGCCACCATTATCTTCAAGCCGGTACATCTGGCAGTGGCCCTTGGTCGCTCTACGTGAGTTGGGGTCCAGCGCCATGTGAGGCTGATCTCAATGGAGACGGCACGGTCGACATTGCAGACTTGGTAGCGATGTTCGGCATGTGGGGTGGCTGTCCTTGATTGAACATATTGAATAGGAACAATGACAAAGTTCAGCAGCCCCCTTCATAAGAGGGGGCTGCTGTCTTTTTCGTTGCGGGTACTGTGGTTTGGCTGCGAAGGAATGGCAGCAGGATTGAACCAAAGTCAATATGGCGCATGCTTCCCAAGGACTGCAAACACGCCGACATGATGGCATCACGAGAGTCAATTTCTTGCCCTGATGACAATGGTGTCGCCAGAACTGTCACTACTGGCGTGCAGGATGCGGGGTTCGTTCGCTGCGTGGAGGCATGGCCTCCCTCTGCCGAAG